>JBFIDS010000034.1:0-14688 GCA_041603715.1 Paraconexibacter sp.
GAGCGCACCGCGGCCGTCGAGGTGAAGGCCGAGGCCCGCGATCTTCCGCCCGTCGCAGTGCAGGTCGTTCTTCCCGCGGAACTCGGCGCGGATCCCGACGCGGTCCAGTCCGGCGACGATTCCGGCCGCGAACCTCCGCAGGAGATCGCGGGGCGCCTCGTCGACCGGGGCGCGAGTTGCGATGGCAACCCCGAGCTGCCCAGGGCCCATGATGATCGCGCCACCCCCGGTCGGGCGTCGGCCGAGGTCGATGTCGAGATCACGACACGCTGCGCGGTCGACCTCCGCGTCGAGGACCTGATGGCGCCCGATGAGCGCGCAGTGCGAGCGGTAGGTGTAGAGGCGCAGCGTCGCCTCGCCCTCCGCTTCCCGCTCGTCCCGGCCGTAGGGAAGCATGAGCGCCTCGTCGAGGGCGAGCCCCTGCCCCGCACTCGCGCCGTCGTCCCGGATGAGCCTCCACCGGGTCACGCGTCCGCCCAGGTCATCGAGCAGCAGTACTCGTGGAACGACGGCTCGAGGCCACGCCGGCGGGCGTAGGCGACCATGCCGTCGGCCGGGTAGGCGATGCCGTTGAGGCCCGCGTCGATCGCGGCCTCGTCGAGGGCGATCTTCATCTTGCCCATCGGGCGCCCGCACCCGAGGTTGACCTTCGTGTCGGGCATCGCGGCGCGCGCCGTGTGGAAGAACGCCGCGCAGTCCTGTGCCGGGGGAGGGGTGAGCTTCCCCATCGGGGTCCCGACGAGCGGGGTGAGGACGACGAGGATGAGCGTCGAGACCGGGTAGCGGGCGATCATCTCGAGCGCGTCCCACTCCCCGAGCAGCTCGCCGAAGTGGAGGCCGATGACGATGTGCGGGATGATGCGCAGCTCGCGCTCGGCGAGGAGCGATAGCGCCTGCTCGAAGTCCTCTGGTTCGAGGTCGAGGTGGTAGACGTCGCGGATCGTCTCCCTCGCGCCGATGATGTCGAGCATCACGGCATCGACACCGGCCTCGACGAGCCCGTCGGCGAGCGTCGGGCCCACCACACCGGAGTGGACCACGACCCGCATGCCGAGCTCCTCACGGATGCGCTTCATGTCCTCGACGTGGGGAAGGAGCGGCACGCCGCCGGAGCGCTGTGACCCGCCCGAGACGAGGAGCCCCTCCGTTCCCTGCTCGCGAAGTGCGAGCGCCGTGGCGAAGAGGTCGGTGTCCTTGGTCACCGCGACCATCCCCTCGAGCACCTTGGTGCGGCAGTGCTCGCATTGCAGCGCGCACGCCGTGCCGGTGACCGATACGGGGAGGAAGGTGTTCGGCTTCTCCGGCGTCCACTCGCTCGACCGCCAGCGCTTGAGGCCGGGCGCGTAGAACTCGATCGCGGGGCCCCAGCGTTCGACGCGCGCGGCGAGCGCTGCGTCGCGGTCGCTCACGTCGACCGCGCTCATTCGGCGATCATCCCCTTCTCGCGGAAGCGCCGGACCTCGGCGGCGAACCAGTCGGCGAGCCCGTCACCGGTGACGTGCTCGGCGAGCTCGGCAGGCTCGGAGGGGCGGATCTCCACGAGCCACGTCCCGAGGGGATCCTCGTTGACCCGGGAGGGGTCGGCGAGCGCCTCGGCGTTGTGCCGCTCGAGCGTCCCCGAGAGCGGGCTCGGGAGCGGGCCGACGAGCTTCGCGGCCTCGACGTCCCCGAACGCCTCGCCCCGGGTGACGTGGGTCCCCACCTCGGCGAAGCTCAGGGACACGACGTCGCCCGACGTCTCGCGACCGAGCGGGTCGAAGCCGACGCGGAAACCGTCGGATCCCGCGGGGGCGATCCACATGTGCGAGCGCGGGTCGTACCGCCGTGCCGGGTCGAGTGCGAACCCTTCGACCTCGATGAGCGTCTTCTCCATCGTGCCTCCTCCGTGTTGCTAGTCGCGCCAGCCGAGCGCGGTCGTGAGCGCGCGGCCGACCTGCTCACCGAGGGCTCCGTGGTCGACGAGTCGGCGCGCGATCGGTT
The DNA here is from genome assembly GCA_041603715.1 of Paraconexibacter sp. GTDB lineage: Bacteria > Actinomycetota > Thermoleophilia > Solirubrobacterales > Solirubrobacteraceae > Paraconexibacter. The sequence goes on from JBFIDS010000034.1 coordinate 1,981, forward strand.
CCCGCCCGACGGACACGCCCACGAGCGCGCGCTCGAGCTCGGCGACGTCCCGGGCGCGTTCGGGCATCGCGTCGCCCACTTCGAACGCGGTGGATGCACGGGGCCGGACGCGCACCGCCGTGAGCGCGTCCCGGGCGACGGACGCCACGACGCAGAGATCGTCCTCGATCGCCCAGGTGACGTGGACCCCGGCGCGGACCTTCACGGTCCGGCTCGCACGCTCGGGCAGGTCGGGGCCGCGCAGCCAGGCCGCGGTGCTCATCCGCCACTCCCACCGCTCGATCGCCCGGATCTCCTCCGGGCGCAGCGACCCCGCGAACGCCGGCCCGAGCCGTGACGAGTAGGCGTCGATGAGCGCGGTGCCGGCGTCGCGGATCGTGATCCCGTCGCCGTCGAGGTCGCAGAGGGCCGCGACGTGCGCCCGCATCTGCGTGAGCACCTCGTCGCGCATCTCGTCGCTCGGAAGCGCGAGGACACCCGCCATCCGCTCGAACGGGAACCTCAGGATGACGTTCCCGACGACCGTCACCGCCTCGTCGATCCGCCCCGCGCCGGTCCCCGACACCTTTCGGGCGCCGACGACGATGTCGTTGACGTCCGCGAGTCGCGCGTCGAATCCCAACACGCGGAAGGCAGCGAGGGCTGGGGCGAGCGCCTGCTCGTACAGGCGGCTCACGACCTGCGGAGCGCGCGAGGCGGGCATCGTGAGCTGGAAGAAGAGCTGGTCGCCGTCGAGCCACACCGGCCCGCCGCCGATCCGGCGCCGGACGATCCGGATCCGCTCCCGCCCACACACGTCGAGGTCGAGCTCGTCGAGCCGTCGGTGGTAGCCGAGGCCCACGTAGGGGCTCTCCGGACGGCACAGCGACAGGACAGTGTCGTCCCCCTCGGCCATCGCGGACGCGATCCCGTGCCAGAGCGCCTGCGATCGCAGCGGCGTGACCGTGCCGGCATCGATGACGCGCAGCGCCACGGTCACGCCCCCGCGCCGACAGCCGCGATGCCGCCGAGCGCCTCGTCGACGAGTTCGGCGAGGTCGCGGACCTTGAGCGTGTCGTCGAGGCCGGTCGACTTCGCGCCGTCCTCGAAGCGCGAGACCTCGTAGGGGCAGCACACGGCCAGGATGCCCGCACCGGACTCCGCCGCCTCGCGGACACGACGCTCGCTCAACCGCTCCCGCGTGTGGTTGACGGTGTGGCCGTCGAGCCACATCCCGCCCCCGCCACCGCCACAGCAGTACCCGTTCTCGCGACAACGGGCCATCTCGACGAGCTCGACCCCCGGGATCGCCTCGAGGACCGTGCGTGGCGCGTCGTACTCGCCGTTGTGACGGCCGAGGTAGCAGGGGTCGTGGAGGGTGACCCGCTCCTCGACCCGGCCGGTGAACTCGAGCTCCCCGACCAGCGGCGCGAGCAACTGCGTGTAGTGGAGCACTTCGTACACGTGCCCCATCTCCGGATAGACGTTCTTGAGCGCGTTGAACGCGTGCGGGTCCGGAGTGACGATCCGCGTGAACTCGTGCTTGTCGAGCGTCGCGGACACCTGCTCGGCGAGGACCTCGAACAGGCCCTTCTCTCCCGCGAGGCGCTGCGAGTCGCCGATCGTGCGCTCCTCGTGGCCGAGGATCGCCCAGTCGACGCCGAGCTGCGTGAGGATGCGCGCGAACGCCTGTGCCGCGTCGTGCCCGCGTGGGTGGTACGACCAGTAGTCCTCGACGTAGAGGAGCACGTCCACGGGCCCGGGGTCCTTCGACAGGTCGCGGACGGGGACGCCCGCGCCCTTGGTCCACGCCGCGCGCTTGCGCGCGCTCTGACCGAGCGCGTTCCCGTACTTGAACGTCGACTCGAAGACGCCCTGGAGCTCCGCCGGCACGTCCTTGCCACGGGTGAGCGCGGCCTCGCGCGCCGCCGGCATGATCTGGATCATGTCGACCTGCTTGGGGCACACCCGCAGGCAGTTCCCGCACGTCGTGCAGAGCCAGAGGTCGGGGTCCTCGAAGAGGTCGACGCCGGTCTGCAGCTTGCGGTGGATCTTGCGCGGGCCGTACTCGCCGACGATGTCGACAGGGCACACCGGGACGCACTTGCCGCATCCGTAGCACCAGTTGATCGACTCGGCCCCGTCGATCTCCGCGAGGTCGAGCAGGTTGAACGCGTCGTAGTCGGTGATCGTCCGATCGAGGAGCTGGCGGTTCCACTCGGCCGGGAGCGTCGTCGCTCCGACCTGCGCGTCCTCGACCTCGATGATCCCCGGGTCCTGCTTGAAGCCGCCGACGGGCACGTTCAGACCTCCATGCGATGGACGCCGAGCAGGCGCCGCGCCAGCTCGGGAAGGGCGGGCACGATGGCGTTGAACTCCTGGCTCATCTTCAGCCCGAGAACGGTGTTCATGTAGACGCTGTACGTCCCGGCGAGGAAGACGTCCGTCGCGAGCCCCCCGCCGCCGCCACCGGTGCGGAAGCTCGAGACCTCGGCGGTCGCGTCCAGCGCGCGGGACGCCTCGCTGACGCGCACGTAGGTCTCGCCGGGCGTGTCGGCCTCGAGATCGACGTCGTCGCCGAGCACGAGCGGGAGCGCCCCGGTCCGCGTGCGCGGGTCCCAGATCCAGCGGGCCGACAGCGGATGCCTCTCCGGAGCCCAGAAGTGGAGCAGCTCGGCCGCGAGGTCGAGGGCGTGGTGGTCCTCCAGGACCACGATGTCGACGAACGTGTCGATGCGGTCGGCAAGACGGCCGCTCCCGTGGAGCAGATCCGCGACCGTGGCGAGGAAGGTCGCGACCGGATCGTGGCCGAGCACCGTGCCCACCCGCCGCCGGGTCACGAAGATCGAGCGCAGGATCCGCCGCGTCGCCGCTTCATCGAGGCTCTCGACGGCGCCGGGCGCGAGCGCGGCGCCGAACGCGTCGGCCTTGCGCCCGAGCGCCGCGAGCAGCGCGTCGAGCTGCTCCCGGGTCGCACGCCGGTGGATCTCCGCGAGCAGCTCCTGCATGCTCGGCGCGTCGAGCACCTCGGAGTCACCGAACCCCGCGAGTTCGATCGTTCGGACCTCCATCAGGCCACCGCCAGGCTCCCGCGCCGCGCAAGCGCCACCGCCTTCACGGCGGCCGCCCCGGCCGAGCTGATCGTGTCCTCGAGGTCCGCGGGACCGAGCGCCGCACCACACGCGAAGATCCCTTCGCGGCTCGTCCCCACCGTGTCGAGCGGCGGCCGCGCGACCTCGACGAACCCGTACTTGTTCTGCTCGATCCCGAGCATCCCGGACATGGCGCGCGTGCCCTGGGAGGGCTCCATCCCGACGGAGAGGATCACCATGTCCATCGGCGTCTCGACGGGTCGGCCCATCGTCGTGTCCTCGCCGCGGACGAGGAGGTGGGTGGGTGGGCCCGGCCTCTCGAGGATCTCGGTGACGATGCCCTTGATGTACTGGACCTTGTGCTGCTCCTGGGCGGGCCAGTAGATCTGGTGCTCCCAGTAGCCGTACATGCGCATGTCGATGTAGAAGATCGACGCGCGGCAGTCGGGGACGAGCTTGCGGACCTCGATCGCCTGCTTGGACGCGACGCCACAACACACCTTCGAGCAGTACTCGTTGCCGATGTTGCGATCGCGGGAGCCGACGCACTGGATCCAGCAGATCCGCTTCGGGGTCTCCCCGGTCGACGGCACGCGGACCTCGTGCGCCTTGAGCATGACCTCCAGGTCCTGGAGCGTGAGGACGTCGGGGTACTGGTAGTAGTTGTAGACCTGGCGCTCGCGGCCCGGGTCGAAGTGCGTGAACCCGGTCGCGACGACGATCGCGCTCACGTCGACGTCCTCGCTCCCGCCCGCGCCCTCGATCGTCGCGCGGAAGGCGCCGGCCTCGCCCGTCACCGCGGAGACGGTCGCCGACGTCCGGATGTCCGCGAGAGACCGGGCGCGAAGCTCGGTCTCCATCGCGACCATCGCGGTCTCGGCATCCTCGAAGTACGGGGTGAGCGCCGCGTACTGCTCGTGGATCGGCGTCCCGCCGAGGCGATCGCGCTGCTCGACGAGAACGGCCCGAACACCGAGGTCGGCGACGTTGCGCGCCGCTTCGATCCCCCCCGGACCGCCGCCGATGACGAGGACCGCCGGCTCAGACATCCGCACGCTCCAGGTCGACGCGCTCGACGTCCTCCCAGGTGAGAACCTGCTTCGTCCCGTTCTCGAGGTCCTTGCAGGCGAGCTCGAACTCGGCCCAGGACTTCTCCCAGTCGATGCCCATCTTCTCCAGGAGCGGCCGATACTCCGCCGCGTGCCAGTGGAGCTGGCAGACGAGGTAGGGATGCGCTCCCATCGCGAGCGCGGCGAACTGCGCCTCGCTCATGACCGGGATGCTCGGCGCGTTGGCGTCGTGGGCCTTCGCGGCGAACTGGCTCTTGTCGAGGGTCGTCACGCACCCCGTGTCGTGCGTGAGCGTGACGTCCGGATCGGCCTCCTCCTTCATCCGCGCGATCTTCCGCTGGGTCGCGAACGACCGCGTGAAGTCGCGCTGGACGAGGATGTGGCGGAAGCCGAAGCCGCAGCAGTCGAAAAAGGTCGAGTAGTCCCGGACCTCGGCACCGAGCGCGGTGGCGACGCCGGAGACGATCGCGGTGCGCTGCCCGCCGTAGACCTCCGGGTCGTAGATCGCGTCGCCCTCGACGAGCTTGTAGTAGTGGCACGCCGGGTGGACCGTCACGCTGATGTCGGAGAAGTCGCGCACCTGGTGCTTCTTGATCTCGTCCCGCATCGCGTAGAACCACTCCGAGTAGTGGACGAGCTCCTCGGGGAGGACGAGCGGCTTGCCGAGCGCCGCGAGGACGTCGCGGACCTGGTGGCGCAGCTCGTCGTGGTGGAGGAGCTCGTGGCGGACCTCCTTGTAGTGCCCGAACGACGTGCCGCAGTGGATGATCGGGAAGTGGCCCGTCTCGTGGGCCGCAGCGAAGTTGCGCGCGGCGACGGCCGCCTGCGCGGCGGAGTTCGACGTCGCCGAGGCGTAGTAGTTCCACGCCGTGCAGGAGGTCTGGTCGCGCGGGTCGTGGTACTCGATCCCGAGCTTGCGGTTGACCCAGAAGATCGAGGTCGAGTAGCCCGGGATGTGGCCGCACTGGCCACAGCTCTTGTGGTGCCAGGTCGTCCCGATCGGGACCTTCTTCGTCCGCCCGTACTTCAGCGGCACCTCGATGACGTCGCCCGTCGGGCGCTGCACGACGATCTCACCGGCCTCCTCGAGCTCGAGCAGCCGGGCCCGGAAGTCCTCCGGCACCTGGTCGGGCTCCCAACCCGAGAAGTCCTTCTTGTTGGGTCGCGCGGGTCCTTGGACCTGGGGCAGCGGGATGGACACGTCCTCCTCCTTCGCTCAGTCGAGCTCGTAGCCGTGTTCGTCGAGGAGGTCCTCCATGACCTCTTCGAGCAGCGAGTGGAGCGATTCATCGACGTCGCCGATCATCGCCAGGGCACCCGTCTTGTGCCAGATGAGGTACAGCTCGACGAGCGTCTTCTCGTCGATGTCCCAGCCGGTCGACGTCGTGTGATGCGTGTCGGGCGGCAGCGCCCGGCGCCAGACGTCGAGGTTCGCCGAGACCGCCGCCACGCCGGGCCCCCAGTCGGGGAACGCGTCGGCCTGAAGCATGTCGGGCGACACCTGCGTGCCGGTCGACATGATCTTGTAGATGATCCGCGTGTAGCCCCGCAGCGCGTCCTTCGCCGAGGTGAGCCCGTTGTTGATCGCGACCTCGCGCATGATCGTGATGAGCCCGCCCGGGCTGTTCCCGCGGGGGCAGCGCAGGCAGGAGAAGCACTGGGAGCAGTCCCAGATGTCCTCCTGCATCTGCTGGTACACGAGGTCGAGGTCCTCCCGGCTCACGGCCTGCGCGATCCGCCGCGGCGAGAAGTCGTAGAACCGGGCCGACGGGCAGACCGCGACGCAGATCCCGCACTCGTAGCAGCCGTACAGGTAGTCGTCGAAGCGCGCGTCGGCCTTCACCTGCTCGAAGATCCGCTCCTTCTCCTCGAGCGGGACGTCCCCGAACGGCGGGTCGGCGAGCTTGTACGCGGAGCCCCCCATGGTCAGAACGTGACGACGGCCTCGGCCTCCATCGCGAGGCCGTTGAACGCCGCGCCGCCGATCATCTCGATCTCGTCGAGAAGCTCGTCGCGCGTGAGGTCGTTGAGGTCGAGGCTCGGCTGGCAGATGAGCAGGCGGACCCCGCAGTCGAGCGCCTGATCGATGAAGAACCGCAGCTTCTGCCCGTCCTCCCCCTTCGGCCCGATCTTGTCGACGACGTCCTTGCGCAGGAGCTGCGGGCCGTTCATCGTGAAGTAGATGGACGTCTCCACGTCCATCGCGGCGGCCGCCGCCGCGAGGAAGAACGGCGTCGCGCACCGCTCCGGCGCCTCGAGGCCGTGCGTCATCACGTAGAGGACGCTCTCCTCGTCATCAGGGCCGTCGGCTCCCACGATCCAGACCTCCAGCTCGCTCAAGACTTGCGCAGGAGGACGCGGAACACGCCGCCGTCCTGCTTGTCGATGGACACGAGCTCGTTGCCCGTCTGCTTGGTCCACGCGTGCATGTCCGGCTCGACGCCGGGGTCCGTGGCGTACACCTCGAGCACGTCGCCGGTCGCCATGGCCTTCATCGCCTTCGCCGTCTTGACGACGGGGATGGGGCAGGCCGCCCCCTTGACGTCGATCGTCTGGACGGGCGCTTCCGATCCCTCCACGTGTCCTCTCCTCAGGTCCGCGGTCGCAGGTCGCCGGCACAGCGCCGACTGCTCATTCCTACCCGGGTCGACCGTCCGTTGTCAAGTTTTCCCTAATACTCAAAGATCATTGTTGACCATTCGGGCAAACAGGCCGTAGTCTTGCGCGACATGACGGACCCCGATCAGCCCACACCCCCCAAGACCGAGATCGACGCGGCGGCGCTACCGCCGGCCGTCGTCGAGCGCATCGCCGAGCGGTTCAAGCTCCTCGGCGACCCGACGCGCCTTCGCCTCGTCAACGCGATGCACGTCGAAGGCGAGCTCAGCGTCGGTGAGCTCGTCGAGCGCGTGGGGACGTCGTACGGCGCCGTGTCCAAGCAGCTCAGCCTGCTCCGCGCCCAGCGCGTCGTCTCGCGGCGCCGCGACGGCACCCGCATCTACTACCAGATCTGCGACCCCTCGCTGAGCGACCTCTGCGCCGCCGTGTGCGAGGGCATCCGGAAGGACTGGGCCGGCTGGGGAGCCGCGCTCGAACACGAGCTCGCGAAGCTCGACGAATAGGAGAGGGACATGTCCGACACAGCGAGCGTCCAGGACGCTCTCACCAGCGGGATGAGCCGCGCCGAGCTCGAGGAGCTCGTCGCCCGGATGATCGAGGAGCGCGACCCGCGCGACCCGAACATGATGACCCTCATCGCGTGGGGCGGTGATCTCGACCGCATCTGGCCGACGACCATCCTCGCCACGACGGCGGCCGCGGGCGGGATGGACGTCGCGATCTTCTTCACGTTCTGGGGGTTGTTCCCCCTCGTGAAGGAGGATCGGCGGATCACCGGGACGAATTGGATGACGAAGGGCATGTCGGCGATGAACCGTGGCAGCGCCGCTCACGCCGGGCTGTCGAAGATGCACATGGCCGGCATGGGTCCGACGATGATGCGCAAGCTCGCCAAGGACAACGGCGTCGCCCCGCCCGAGGACCTCATCGAGATGGCACAGGACCTCGACGTGAAGATGTGGCCGTGCCAGATGACCATGGATCTCATGGGCCTCAAGAGCGAGGACCTCATCGACGGCCTCGACGACTCCGCCGGCGCGGCGACCGCGCTCGCCCGCATGCAGAAGTCGGCGATCAGCCTCTTCATCTGAGCCGCGCGTCACGCGCTCCCTTCCACGCCCGAGGGGCGCCGGAGACGGCGCCCCTCTCTCGTGGCCCACCCAGAACGCGCCGGGCGACGTCATGTCGCGTTGGCCACTTGACTTTCCCTTTTCCTGTTTGAGAGGTTGCGCCAGCACGCAATCTTGCGCGCCAGGGAGGAGAGACCCGTGGCATCGACAGGTGGCGCCCTGCGCAGCCGTGGCGGCATGTCGGCCCCTCAGGCCCTCGGCTACGACAGGCCGGGCCGGCTGCTGGCGCTCCGGGTCCAGACCCTCGGCGGCATGTTCGCGCTCGCTGCCCGGGCCATGGTCGCCCTCGTCCGACCACCGTTCGCGTGGCGCACCGAGTTCACGCTGCAGACGATCTTCATCCTGAAGGTCTCGCTCATCCCGATCGCACTCTCGATCGCGGCGTGGGGGTTCTCCGGCCCCGGACTGCAGGCGGGCAACTTCCTCGTGACGTTCGGGACGATCGACCGAGCCGGAGGATTCATGGTCGTCGCGATCGTCCGCGAGTTCGGGACGTTCGTCACCGCGACCGTCGTCGCCGGAGTCGTCGGCACGACCATCACGGCCGAGCTCGGCGCCCGCAAGATCCGTGACGAGCTCGACGCGCTCCAGGTCCTCGGGGTCGATCCGGTCACCTACATGGTCGCTCCCCGCGTCCTCGCGCTCACGCTCACGATGATGGCCCTCGACATCGTCGCGCTCGTGTTCGGTGTCCTCGGCGGGTACGTCGCCTCGGTCGGCGCCCTCGGCGGGACCTCGGGCGGGTTCCTCGTCAACTTCTTCTCGAACACGACGTTCCTCGACCTCGCGGCGAGCGTCATCAAGGTCGGGATCTTCGGGTTCCTCATCGGCGTCATCTGCTGCTACAAGGGCCTCAACGCGCAGGGCGGAGCCGAGGGGGTCGGGCGAGCGGTCAACGAGGCGGTCGTCGGCTGCCTCATCGCGATCTTCTTCGTCAACCTCGTCTACACGCAGTACTTCCTCGCGGTCTTCCCGGATGTCGGGGTCTTCCGGTGAAGGCCCCACCGTCCTCCCCGCAGAACGAGATCTCGGCGTCGCCGCTGCCGTCCGAGATCCCGGGGATCGGGCGACTCGGGTTCCTCGGACTCGTCGGGGACGTCTCGGCGTTCACGGTCCGCGCCGTCCGCCAGGTGCCGCAGGCGCGCCGGTTCGGTGCCGAGGTCGTGCGGCAGGCCGCTCTGATCGCGACGGGCAGCACGCTCGTCATCGTGGTCATCGCCTTCCTCGCGGGCGGGAGCTGCGGGCTCGAGTCGACCGCGCTCGCCCGCTCGTTCGGCGTCGACCCGGTCGCCGGCGGCTTCTCGACCTGGTGCACGCTGCGCGAGGTCGTCCCGTTCGTCTTCGGCTACATCCTCGCGGCGAAGGTCGGGTGCGGCATGGTCGCCGAGCTCGGAGCGATGCGCGTCGCCGAGGAGGTCGACGCGATCGACGTCATCGGCGTGCGGTCGCTCGCCTATCTCGTGACGACGCGCCTGATCGCCGCGGCGATCGTCCTCCCGATCGCCTACATGCTCGCCGTCGCGTCGTCCTACCTCGCCGCCTACCTCATGTCGGTGGAGCGGTTCGGCGACGTGTCGCCGGGCACCTGGGAGCTCTTCTTCTACAACTTCCAGGATCCCGTGGACCTCATCTACTCGATGGTGAAGGGGCTGACGATCGCGGGATTCGTCATCTCCACCAGCCTCTACTTCGGCTACCACGTCCGGGGCGGGCCGATCGAGGTCGGTACGGCGACCGCGCGGTCGATGGCCGTCAACATCATCGGCGTCACGCTCATCTCGATGGTCGGGACGCTCATCTTCTGGGGCGCGAACCCGCGAATCCCGATCGGCTGATGGACGAGCGCGGACGGATCCCTGTGCTGCGTCGTGCCGCGCTCGCGGCCCTCGCCGCTACAGGCGCGCTCGTCCTCGCGATCCTGGCGTTCGGCGGATCCGACCGATACGCGATGAGCGTCTCGTTCGATCAAGCGCACGGCCTCGTCACCGGCGCTGAGGTGAAGACCGGCGGATTCGTCGTCGGGAAGGTGTCCTCGATCGAGCTCGGGAACGACGGACGCCCCCTCGTCGGACTCCAGCTCGACGACGACGTCGTGCTTCGCGGCGGTGCGACGGCGGACGTCCGGCCCTTCTCGCTCGCCGGACAGGTGAACCGCTACGTCGACCTCACCCTCGGCAGCGGGGAGCCCCTCTCGCGGGGGACGAGGCTCGACGGCGTGACGGGAAGCTCACCCGTCGAGATCGATCAGGCCCTCTCGACCCTGGACCCGCCGACGCGCCGCGACGTGCGCAGAATCCTCGACCAGCTCGACGAGGCCACCCAGGGACGCGGACCCGACATCGAGGCCGCCCTCGCGCTCAGCGCCGACGCGGTCGGGGAGACCGCCGAGCTGCTCGCCGACGTCCGCGGCGACGGCGACTCCCTTCGCGAGCTGCTGCGCAACACGCGTACCGTCGTCGGCGCGATCGCGCGTGACGCCGACGCGCCGGCCGCGGCGCTCGCCGATCTCGGCGCACTGCTGCGGACGACCGCGCAGCACCAGACCGAGCTCGCTCGTGGGCTCGCACGGCTCCCTGCCGGCCTCCGGTCCCCGCGGCTGGCCCTCGAGCGGACCGCTTCCGCCGTCGGCGAACTCCGGAAGGTCGTCGCCGACGCCCGCCCTGCGATCTCCTCCCTCCTCCCGCTCGCCACCCCGCTGCGCCGCACCCTCGCTGCGGCATCGCCCGTGCTCGACCAGGCGAACCACCTCGCCACCCGCTCACGCGCGGACATCCGAAGGCTGGAGCCGCTCCTCACCACCGCGGCCCCGGTCCTTCGGCGGCTCACCCCGGTCCTGCAGACCGCCAACCCGATGCTCGACGAGGTCCGCGTCCGGCTCCCCGACGCGTTCGCGTTCTTCGCGAACTGGGCGGACTTCACCGCCAACTACGACGCCAACGGGCACGCCGCACGCATCGGCCTCGTCTTCGCGCCGCCACCGCTCGACGCGCGAGGACCGTCCGACACCGCGCCCGGGCACCTCCTCGCCCCGTTCGCCCGCACCCCGGGCGTGCTGGAGGGCGAGCCGTGGACGGACTTCGCCGACTCGTTCGTCGGGAGCGCTCCGTGACCCCCCGTGCCATCGTCGGGATCGTCTGTCTCGCCATCGTCGCGACGGTCGTCGTGTCGTTGCGGCTCGGGGACTCGGGGACCGTGGTGCGGGCGGAGTTCACCAACGCGCGGGGACTTCTCGAGGGCAACGAGGTCCGGATCCAGGGGGCACCCGCCGGACGTGTCGACAAGATCGAGCTGACGGATCGCAACACCGCGATGGTCGCGCTCCGACTCGACGATCGGGCTCCCGCCATCCGCGAGGACGCGACCGCTGCGATTCGGCCCGTCGACCTCCTCGGCGACATCTACCTGTCGCTCGCCCCCGGGGTCTCCGCGCGGCCGCTCAGCGGCGCGATCGCCACGTCGCGTACGAGCAACGCGCCGCGCCTCGACGACCTGCTCCGTGCCTTCGACCCCGAGGCGCGCTCCGGTCTGCGGGCGATGTTCGTCGAACTCGGCCTCGCGTTCGAGAGACGAGGGGCGGACGTGCATGCCGCGATCCTGCGCCTGCGCCCCGCGCTCGAGGCGACCGACGCGCTCATGCGGGAGCTCGACGACCAGCGGGCGAACCTCACCGCACTCGTGACCGACGCCCAGCGGGCGACGGGCCAGCTCGCCGCACGCCGGGACGACCTCGGTCGCACGCTCACCGGCCTTGCGACGACCGTCCGCGCCGTCGCGGACCGGGACGACTCGCTCGACGCCGCCCTGCGCGCCGCCCCCGGACTGCTGTCCCGCCTGCGGAGCACTGCGGCCCGCCTGTCGCAGACGACGCGCGCCGCGCGCCCCGTCGCGACCGAGCTCGACCGCGCCGCGCCCGACCTCGCCGCGGTCGCGACCACCCTGCCGGACTTCGCGCGCGAAGCGCGCCCGGCGCTCGACGACGCCCGCCCTCTCGTGGACGCGCTCGGCGCCACGCTCAGCGCCGCGCGCACGTCCGCCCCCCGGCTCGCGTCCGGACTCGATGCGCTGGCGTCCGCGGCCCCGGACGTCGACCGACTCTCCGTCGCGCTCGTCCCGGCAGCGAAGCCGATCTCGGAGGGCTTCTTCGTCAACTTCGCCGACCAGGCCGCCGAGCCTGGCACGCAGCCGTTCGACCCGTTCGGCGACAAGCGTCGTCACTACTGGCGCGGTGCCGCCGTGTTCTCGTGCGAGACGTTCGGCTTGCCCGTCAGGTCGGGATGCCTCGACGAGTTCCTGCGCTCGCGAGCGGGCGACGCGACAGCGCCGCCGCGGGCGCGCACGCCGTCCGCGCCGGTGCGTGACCGCCGCCCGCCGGCCCCCGCACGTCCCGCCGCCCCAGAGGGCGGACTCCCAGCGGCGCGCCCGTCCCGCCCGTCGCTGCCCGACCTCCCCGCGCGCGTCGACGACCTCGTCGATGGCGTCCTCGACGGGGTCCTCGGGCCGCGTGATCGGCCGTCATCGGGTCCCGGCCTCCTCGACTTCCTCCTCGGCCCATGAGGAACGTCCGTCGCCGCCGGCCGTCGCTGCTCGAACGCGCCTCGCACGGCGCGGAGCGGCTCGAGGCGCACGCGTTCGTCCTCGGGCTCGGCGTTCTCGCGGTCGTCGCCGTCATCACGTACCTGTCGGTGATCGCGATCAACGGGGTCCCGTTGAGCAACCCGTACCAGGTCCGGGTGGAGACGCCACCCGACGCTCCGCTGCTGAAGGACGGCGACGAGGTGCGGATCGGCGGCCAGCGAGCAGGGCAGGTGCGCGGCGTGC
>JBFIDS010000035.1:0-14495 GCA_041603715.1 Paraconexibacter sp.
GAAGGACCAAGCCGCGCGGCAGACCACAAGCCCCTGACGTCTGCGCTTCGCTACGTCAATCGCTCGCGCCCACACCAAGAATCCCACAGGAGCCGCCCGTCGACCAGACCCTTGACTTTCATCCGTCACCCGGCGCCGACACGTGCCTGTGTCGCCGGGACGAGCTTGTGGCGTTCGCGATCACGAAGCCGGCTCGGCCTCGACACTCGACCGTCCCCGATGGCGCGGGGATCCGCGTCCGACCGCGAGTTCTCCCTTCGCGAGTGCACCTGCGGGCGCCCAGCACGCTCGCGCAACCGGCAGAGCATGCGTGGCGCATCGTTGCTCGCTCGAGCGCGCCCACCCGCTCGTGACCGAGCTGGCCTCCCCGACGTCGGCGCGCCAGGGACACCGACCGTGACAGCGATCACGGTGTATCGCCGGTCCGAGCGGTCGGGCGCTCGCCGAGCCGGTCCTGCATGTCCCGCGGGAGTCCATACGACAGCGTCCGCTCGGCCGCAAGCGCCTCCGCGCGCGGCTTGGCCGCGCCGTTGTGGAGCAAGAGCTTGATGATGCGTAGCGCGTCGCGTGAGTTTCTGCTGATCTCGGAGGCGAGCGCCTCGACCGTGGCGTCGAGTGCGTCGGCGGAAGTGACCTGGTCGACGAGGCCGATCGCGTGTGCGTCGGCCCCGGAGATCTCACGGCAGGTGAACATCATGCGCTTGGCTGCTTGGATGCCAACGCGCTCCGGAAGACGGACCGATCCGCCCCACGCGGGCACGAGGCCCCACTTGGCGTGTGTGTCGCCGAACCGGGCGGAGTCCGTCGCGACGAGGAGATCACACGCGAGAGCGAGTTCGAGGCCGCCGGTGAGGCAGTGGCCACGAATCGCGCCGATGACAGGGACCGGCAGGCCCTCGATCGCGTCGATCGCTCGAGCTTCGGTCTCGAGGTCGATGTCCTCGCCCGCGATCGCTTCGAGGTCGTGGCCGGCGCAGAACGAGCGCCCTGCGCCGGTCAGGATGACGCAGTTGACCGAGCGGTCGCCCGCGATGGCGTCGGCGTGGCGGTGCAGGAGGTCGAGAACCTGGGGCGTGAGGGCGTTGAGCTTCTCGGGGCGGTTCAGCGTCAGGGTCGCCACTCCGTCGCGGTCGGTGCGGATGATGAGCTTGGTCATTGATTTGAGAATCTATCAAAACTTCTGGTAGCCTCTCGCATCGTGACCCAGCCGACTCGCAGATACGCTCCCGCCGAGGTACGGCGGGCCGAGATCCTCTCGGCGTGCCGACGTCTTTTCGCGGACCGCGGGTACCCCGCGTTGTCCACTGCGGCCATCGCCGAGGCGACGGGCGTGAGCTGGGCCCTCATCGCGCACTACTTCGGGGACAAGGCGGGCCTCTACCGCGCCGTGCTGGAGAGCATCGCCGGGTCCGCACGGCAGCCCGACGTCATCGAAGGGACGCTCGAGGAGCGTGTCGGCGCCCTGGTCGAGCACGGGCTGTTGACGATCAGCCACAGCAGGTCCTCCTGGCTCGCGATCGTCGCCGGCGCCGAGTTCGAGCAACCGGAGGGGATCCCGGCGATCATCGAACGTGGCCGCGAACGCGCCGCCGACTACGCGCTCGCGGCGCTCGGTGACGCAACGACCCACCTGCCCGTCGACCACGCCCGCGCCATGGCGCGCCTCGTGGTCAGCATGATCGAGACAGGCGCCCAGGAGTGGCTCATCCGGTCCCGCGTGGACCGTGAAGAGGCTGTTGCCATGCTGACCGCGAGCATCGTGGCGGTCGCCGTCGCGGCGGGCACCGCGCTCCACAGGGGCTCAGATGTCCACTAGCGACACGCAAGCGCAGGCGGTCCCCGCGGAGCTCATCATGAGCGCCCGGGACCTGCAGTTCCTCCTCACCGAGTGGCTCGACATCGACGGCCTCACCGAGCGCGACCGGTACCGCGGCCACACGCCCGCGACGTTCGTCGCGATCCTCGAGCTCGCCGAGCGCATCGCCACCGAACGGTTCGCCCCGCACGCCCGCCAGTCCGACCAACACGAACCGGAGGCGGAAGGAGACTCTGTCGTCCTCATCCCGGCAATCGGAGAGGCGTTGGAGGTCCACGCGGCGGCTGGCTTCCCGGCGATGTCGCTCGACGAAGAGGTCGGGGGCGCGCAACTGCCGCACCTGCTCGAGACGGCGTGCTCATGCTGGTTCAACGCCGCCAACGTCGGAACCGCCGTCTACCACTCGCTCACCACCAGCGCGGCGCGACTGCTCGTGACGTGTGGAAACGAGGAGCAGGTGCGCACGTGGGTACCCCCGATGCTGGAGGGACGCTTCTCGGGAACCATGTGCCTCTCCGAGACGGAAGCCGGAAGCTCTCTGGCCGACATCAGGACGCGGGCCGAGCCCCGCCCCGACGGGACCTACCGGCTGTTCGGCTCGAAGATGTGGATCGGCGCAGGCGAGCACGAGCTCGGCGAGAACATCGTCCACCTCGTTCTCGCGAAGATGCCCGGTCTGGCGCGTGGGACAGCCGGCATCAGCCTGTTCATCGTCCCGAAGTGGCTCATCGCCGATGACGGCAGCCGCGGGGAGCGCAACGACGTCGTGCTCGGGGGCATCAATCACAAGATGGGCCAGCGAGGCACCGTCAACACGCTCCTCGGATTCGGCGATGGCGCCCACACGCCAGGGGCCGAGGCGGGGGCCGTCGGCTACCTCGTCGGTCAGCCCGGGCGAGGATTGGCCGCGATGTTCCACATGATGAACGAGTCGCGCCTCGGGGTCGGAACCGCCGCTGCGGCCATGGCTTACACGGCGTACCTGCGATCGCGGCAGTACGCGCGCGAGCGGCTCCAGGGTCGCCCGGCAGGAGCCTCCCCCGACTCGCCGCCGGTGCCGCTGACCAAGCACGCCGACGTGCGGCGCATGCTCCTGAAGCAGAAGGCCTACGTGGAGGGCGGGCTGGCGCTCGTGCTGTACGCGGCGCGGCTTCTCGACGATGTCGACACCGCGCCATCGGACGCGGAGCGCGACCGCGCCAGGCTCCTCCTGGGCACGCTGACGTCCGTCATCAAGAGCTGGCCGTCGCAGTGGGGTCTTGCCGCCAACGACCTCGCAATACAGATCCACGGCGGATACGGGTATGCCCGCGACTACGACGTAGAGCGCCTCTACCGCGACAACCGCATCAGCTCGATCTACGAGGGGACTCACGGCATCCAGGCGCTCGACCTCGTCGGTCGTCAGATCTTGAAGAGCGGTGGCGCCGGTCTCCAGGTCCTGAGCGAAGAGATGCGGGCTACCGTTGACCGGGCCCGTGCTCGGGGTGGCGTCGCGCAGGATCTCGCCCACGAGCTTGAGGACTACACGACGCTTCTGGAGAACACCACCGCGCAGATCGTCGAAGACCCGACGACTGCCCTGGCGAACGCGACCCCGTACATGGAGGCCTTCGGCCATATCGTGGTCGCATGGCTTTGGCTCGAGCAGGTTGTCGCCATCGACGGCGCAGAGGGCGATTTCTACGCCGCCAAGCTCAACACCGCGCGCTTCTTCTACGCGCATGAACTGCCACGAGCAAGAGCCGATCTGCGTGTCCTCGCGGACAGCGACCGCCTGGCGCTGGACACACCAGCCGAGTGGCTCTAGCCGCGCTCCCGTCCCGTTTCGCGCCACAACCGACACCGTTCACCACGTAGGAGAGAGAGATGCCCATCCACACGGCCACCCGCGTCGACGTGCTGGACGCGCTCGTCGTCGGCGCCGGCTTCAACGGGCTGTACCAGCTCCACCAGCTCCGACGACGAAACTTCACCGTCCAGGTGTGGGAGGAAGCACCTGACATTGGCGGCGTCTGGTACTGGAACTGCTACCCGGGTGCCCGCGTCGACTCCCCGGGACGGATGTACCAGTACTCGCACCCGAGGCTGGTCGAGGGTTGGAGCTTCAGCGAGGCCTACCCCGGCTGGCAGGAGCTGCGCGACTACTTCTCGTACGTCGATCGGGAGCTCGACCTCTCGCGCGACGTGAGGTGCGGTCGGCGCGTCGACTCAGCCGAGTTCGACGAGAAGCAACGTCGCTGGATCGTGACATCGAGCACCGGTGACGTCGCGCACGCGCGTTTTCTCATCATGTGCACCGGTTTCGCGTCCAAGCCCTACACCCCGGATATCGACGGGCTTGAGACTTTTGCAGGGGAACGTCACCACAGTGCGCGGTGGCCCCAGGACGGTTTGGACCTCACCGGCAAGCGCGTTGCGGTCATCGGGACGGGCGCGAGCGGCGTCCAGATCGTCCAGGAAGCCGGCAAGGTCGCCGAACACCTGACCGTGTTCCAGCGCACACCGAACACGGCCATCCCGATGCGCCAGCGGACCTTCAGCGAGGAAGACAAGCGCGCGCTCAAGCGGGAGATGGCTGATCGCATGGCTCGACGAGCCACGACGTTCGGCGGGGCCGACTTCGACTTCGCCGCGCCGTCTGGGGCGCAGATGGCACCCGAGGCGCGCCGAGAGCTTCTCGAGAACCTCTGGGAGCTCGGCGGATTCCACTACTGGCTCGGCACCTTTCCAGACGTGCTGTCCGACATCGACGTCAACCGCGAGGTATACGAGCTCTGGCGGGACCGGACGCGCGCGCGGATCGACGACCCCGCACTGGCGGACAAGCTCGCGCCGAAGGATCCGCCACATCCCTTCGGTGTCGTGCGGCCCTCGCTTGAGCAGTGGTACTACGAGACGTTCAACCAGCCCAACGTGACGCTCGTCGACGTCAACGAGACCCCGATCACACGGATCAGTGAACGGAGCGTGGTGACGACCAGCGGCGAGCACAGCGTCGACGTTCTGGTCTTCGCGACCGGTTTCGACGCCGTGACGGGTGGGCTCACCGCCATCGATATCCGCGGTGTCGATGGCGTGACCTTGCGCGAGAAGTGGGCCGATGGCCCGGCCGTGCACCTCGGCATCGCCACGTCGGGATTCCCGAACCTGCTGTTCCTCTACGGGCCCCAGAGCCCGGGCGCATTCTGCAACGGCCCATCCTGCGCCGAGTTGCAAGGCGACGCGATCATCGAGTTGCTCTCCACGCTGTCCGCCAATGGCCACACCCGGATCGAGGCAACCGCGGAGGCCGACGCTGCTTGGCGCGACCTGGTCCTCGGCATTGCCGACCAGACGCTCTTCCGCCTGGCGACGTCCGGCTGGTACATCGGCGCGAACATCCCGGGCAAGACGCGCGGGCTCCTTCAGTTCGCCGGCGGCCTCCCCACATATCTCCAACAGGTCGAGGCCAGCGCAGCGGCCGACTACTCCGGATTCGAGGTGGATTGACATGCCCCATGCCCACGTCAACGGCCAGCGCATTGCCTACGACGACACCGGCTCCGGGAACGATGCCATCGTCTTCTCGCACGGGTTCTTCATGGACCGAACGATGTTCGCGCCGCAGGTCGAGGCGCTGTCGGACCGGTGGCGGTGCATCTCATGGGACGAGCGCGGGCACGGCGAGACCGAAGCGACCGCCGACTCGTTCACATACTGGGACTCCGCGAGTGACCTGCTCGCGTTGCTCGACCACCTCGGCGTCGAGCGCGCGGTCCTCGTCGGCATGTCGCAGGGCGGGTACTTGAGCCTCCGCGCCGCGCTGCTTGCCCCGAAGCGCATCATGGCTCTCGTGCTCATCGACACCCAACAGGCACCCGACGCGCCGGAAACGGCCGCCGGCTACGACCAGCTTGTGCTCGAGGGATGGCTTGCTCCCGGCGGTCCCGCACCGGAGATCCGCCGCCAGCTCGCCGACATCATCGTCGGGGCCGGCGCCCCAGGCGGGTCGCGGTGGATCGAGGCGGCGACGTCGATCCCCGAGGCGACAGTGCGTCAGATCTACGAGACCCTCGCTACGCGCGACGACCTGACCGACCGCATGGGCGAGCTGACGATGCCAGCGCTCGTGGTCCACGGCTCGGAGGATCTGGCGATCGGTATCGAGAAGGGACGGGCGCTTGCCGACCTTCTGCCAAACAGCGGACTCGTCGAGGTCGAAGGCGGAGGCCACGCCACGAACCTGACGCATCCCGCCGAGGTCAACGCGGCCATCACTGAGTTCCTGGATGGGGTGGGTTCACGCTGACGTCGACGATCGCCACCACGCGCATCGAAAGGCGCAGCCTCCCGGTTCACGACTGAGAGTACCTCCGGACACGGCGAAAAAAACCCACTGGAGTTTCCCGCTTTCGTGGTTGACCGGGACGGACCAGGGCGGTGCGCTCGTCTGTCGCGATCCTGCACCGTGCGGACGTCCAGGCGCCGCGTCGTCCCGGCCGGTGCCGAGGACGTCGTCCTCGCCGGTCCGGATCACCGCGTCGCGGTCTCCCCTGACTACCGCGTAACGCTCGTTCACAGTCCTGCGGTACAGTGCGTGCTCACCGTACGAACCGGGGGACGAGCAGAGTGGAGCGAGTTGCGCTGGTGACAGGTAGTGCACGAGGGATCGGCCGGGCGATCGCCGAGGCGCTGGCGGCCGACGGGCGCGTGGTCGCGGTCGCCGACCTGCTCGAGGACGGCGCCGCCGAGACGGTCGCGCTGATCGAGGCGGACGCGGGCCGCGCGCTCGCGATCGCTCTCGACGTCACATCCACGGAGTCGGTGTCGGCCGCGTTCGCGCAGGTGACCGCTCAACTCGGCCCCGTCGACGTCCTCGTCAACTGTGCCGGTTGGGACAGCCTCATGCCATTTGTCGACACCGACGAGGACTTCTGGCAGAAGGTCATCGAGATCAACTACAAGGGCGTCCTTCGGACGACCCATGCTGCGCTGCCGGGGATGATGGAGCGCGGGTTCGGCCGCATCGTGAACATCGGCTCAGACGCCGGTCGGGTCGGCTCGTCGTTGGAGGCCGTCTACGCTGGTACAAAGGGCGGAGTCATCGCCTTCACCAAGACGATCGCCCGCGAGGCGGCCCGTAGGGGCGTCACCGCCAACACCGTCTGCCCGGGCCCGACAGACACCCCGATGCTCGGAGCGATCGTCGATGCTGCCGAGGATGCGGACAAGGTCATCGGTGCGATGACGCGTGCGGTCCCGATGAAGCGCCTGGGCCAGCCCAGCGAGGTCGCGGCTGCCGTCGCGTTCCTGGCCGGCGAGTCGGCCGGCTTCATCAGCGGCCAGACCCTCTCGGTCAGCGGCGGGCTCACCATGGCGTGACGTCACGCCCGCGGCTCTGATCGGCCTTGCGAACCGCTCGACGCCTCCCGCCGAAGTTCGGCCCACTGCTCCACGTCAACCACCCCTTCGCCGCCTCCCCATCGCTCGCTCACGACGAGGCTCGGCACCCACTCGGACGACTCCGCCGACCGATCCGAGGGGTCAGTTTTCAGACGGCGACAGGGGGGTCGGTTTTCACGCGGCGCCGCCACGCGATGCGCCCACGGTGATGTTATGGTCGGCTCGAGCAAGCGGATGGAAGAACCAGAAGGGCCAACGGATGTTCACCGACTGGAGTCCCGACCGAGCGAGGACGGGCACATGAACGCCCGCGGGCCCCGGGCCGGTGTAGGCATGACGGCACCGGCCGGTGCGCGCCGGTCGGATCAGTCAAGTTCGGATCGAGCCCGGCGATCATGACGACGAGTACGCTCCGCGCCCGGACCGCCGTCATCGGCTGCGGCCTCTCCCCCACCGGCCGGGTTCCTGGCCGGAGCCCGCTGTCGCTCGCGGCGGACGCCTCGAACAGGGCGCTCGAGGACGCCGGTCTGACCCGTGCCGACATCGACGGGGTCCTGTCGGCCGCGGCGTTCGCGTCCCCGTTCCACCGCTTCAGCGTGGCGCTGAGCGAGTACCTAGGCATCCAGCCGACGTTCTCCAACACCCTTCAGGTGTCCGGTGCCACCGCCGCGACCGCGTTCAGCATCGGGGCGGCGGCGATCGCCACCGGCCTCGCCCGCTTCGTGCTCGTGGCCGCCGGCGACAGCCTTCTCAGCGGCCTCACCCCAGACCTCGCGCTGCGCTCGATGAGCGAGAGCCGCGACCAGCAGTACGAGATGCCGTTCGGCGTTCCCGTGGCGAACACGTTCGCGATGACCGCGCACCGGCACATGAGGGACTTCGGAACCACACCCGAGCAGTTGGCGCAGGTCGCCGTCATCCATCGCGAGCACGCGACGATGACCCCGGGTGCGCAGATGACCGAGCCCATCACCATCGACGATGTCCTCAGCTCGAAGATGGTGACGACGCCGTACCACAAGCTCGACTGCTCGCTGATCTCCGACGGAGGCGCGGCGTTCGTCCTCGCCTCGGCCGAGGACGCCGCGGCCCTTGGGATCGAGCGGCCCATCTACCTGCTCGGCGCCGGCGAGGCCTACACCCACGAGCACATCTTCCTGATGCCCTCGATCACCAGCACCGGCGCCGCTCCCGCCAGTGCGAAGGCCTACGCGATGGCCGGGTGTACCCCGGCCGACATCGACGTCGCCGGGGTCTACGACTGCTTCACCGGCACCGTCATCATGGCGCTGGAGGATCTCGGCTTCTGCCCCAAGGGTGACGGCGGTGCCTTCGTCGAAGACGGCCACGTGACCCACGGGGGGACAGTGCCGATCAACACCCATGGCGGGCTGCTCTCGTTCGCGCACGCCGGACTACCCGGGTCGTTGTTCCACTTCCACGAGGTGGTCCAGCAGCTGCGGGGCGCCTGCGGCGAGCGCCAGGTGCCGAACGCCCATATAGGGCTCGTGCACTGCCTCGGGGCTGGCTGGGCGACCAATGCCACCGTTATCCTGGGGACGGAGGCTGCACGGTGATCACGCCGGATCAGGCTGCCGCCAAACCCCTGCCCGCCCCCGACGCCGACACCGCCGAGTTCTGGGCGGGGCTCTCCCGCGGAGAACTGCTGCTCCAGCACTGTCAGACCTGCTTTGCGGTCCACTTCTACCAGCAGGCCATGTGCCGCGTTTGCGGCTCCGGCCACCTAGAGCATCGACCGGCGAGTGGCCGCGGCGTCGTCCACTCGTTCAGCGTCGTCCACCGGGCGCCCGGTCCGGCCTTCAAGGACGAGACGCCGTACGCGGTGCTGCTGGTCGAACTCGAGGAGGGGCCGCGGATGATCAGCCGGCTGGCGGCGGGATTCGATCCCGCGGCCGTCGACTTCGACATGCAGGTCGAACTCGTGTGTGTCCCTGCCGGCGGCGACGTCACACTGCCGTACTTCCGACCCGCCTGAGTTGCGCCGGTCGGCGTGCGTGGGGCGCCCCCCGGTCGCCGCCGCCGCTTCTCATCTCCCGATGATCACGTCCGCTGCGGCGACGAGCGATGACGTGTTCTCCTCCACCCGCTCGGGCGTCGATGCGATCGACGGCGTGTACATCATCGCGTGGTCGATGACGCCCTCGTAGCGGCGCAGCCCATCCCGGATCTCCTCCGGCGTGGACCCCGTCACCGACATCGCGTCGATCATGTCGTCGCTGACGGCGGCGACCATCGCCGCCATGTCCCGCCGACCGAACGCTTCACGGATCCGCTCGCCCTCGGCGTGGAACCCGCAGACGTCGAGGATCACGTCGTAGGTCTTGACCGACGCGTAGAACGCGATCTGCGCGGCGGCCTCGCGGCGGGCCTGCTCCACGTCCGGGTGCATGGCGGTGATGACCATGCTCGCCACCTCGAACTCCGACAGGTCCCGCTCCCCGCGGGCCGCGCCCTCCTCGAGCGCCGGACGCACGACCTCCTGGGCGTACTTGACGGTCATCAACGGATGCCCGGCCAGTCCGTCGGCGACCTCGCCCGCAGCGCGCACCATGCGTGGGCGCACGCCGGCGATGACGATCGGGATGCGCTCGCGCGTCGGGGGCGGGACGGGCCCCACGGGCCTGATGTCCACGTGGTAGAAGCGGCCATCGTGCGAGACGGGGCCCTCATGGAGGCGCCAGATCCGCCGCACGAGCGGCACGAGCTCCTCCATGCGGACCGCCGGCGCGTCGGGGTCCTGACCGTGCCAGTTGCGGATCATCGTCCGGGTGCCGTTGCCGAGCCCGAGCACGATCCGTCCGCCCGACAGTTCATCGAGGTCCCGGGCGTCGGTCGCGAGGACCAACGGGGAGCGTCCGATCCCGTACATGATCGAGGACCCCAGCCGACAACGCGTCGTCGCTGTCGCCATGGCCGCCAGCGAGATCCCCCCGGAGCGGGTGTAGAACTCGCTGGTCCAGACCGCGTCGAGGCCGGCGGCGTCCGCCGCGGCAGCCAGCCGCATCGTGGCGCCAAGCGTCTCTCCGAACACGGAGATCCCGAACGTCAGGCCGAGCCGCTTCTCGTTCACCAGCGTTGTCGTGCTCATGCGTCTCCTGTGACTCGTATGTGATCGGCCGTTTCGTATTGCTTCGCGAATGCGCCAGCCGCGCAAGCGGCCAGGTAGAGACGTGCCGGCCCGGCCGGTGCGAGCGTGATAACGGCTGTTACCATGCGACGCTCCGGCACTGACCTTAGGAGACTGACGTGAACGCTGCAACGCTTGCCGAGCAGGGCGTGCCCTACATGCCGCTCGTCCCCACCCAGGAAGAGCGGATGCTGCGGGATTCCGTGTATGCGACCGCCTCGAAGTACGGCCCCGACTACTACATCAAGCAGACCGCGGCTGACGAGCCGCCGACCGCGCTCTGGGACGAGCTCGGTCAGCAGGGCTTCCTCGGCGTCAACGTCCCGGAGGAGTACGACGGCGGCGGCCTCGGCATGTACGAGCTGGGGGCGGTCGGGGAGGAGACGGCCTACGCCGGTTGCCCGCTCCTGCTCATGGTCGTCTCGCCTGCCATCGTCGGTTCGATTCTCGCGCGCCACGGCACCCATGAGCAGAAGGACCGTTGGCTGCGCGGCATCGGTACCGGCGCGACGAAGATCGCCTTCGCGATCACCGAGCCCGACGCCGGATCGAACTCGCACAAGATCTCGACAGTCGCGAAGAAGACGGACAGCGGCTACGTGCTCAACGGCCAGAAGTACTACATCTCCGGCATGGAGGACGCCGACGCAGTGCTCGTCGTGGCGCGCACAAGCACCGACGAGGGGACGGGCCGCGGTCGGCTGTCCCTGTTCATTGTCGATGTCGATGCGCCCGGCCTGACGCGCCAGCACATCCCGACCGCGATCGAGGCGCCGGAGAAGCAGTGGACGCTGTACTTCGACGACGTCGAGGTCGCTGACGACCGCCTGATCGGCGCCGTCGACCAAGGCCTCAAGGTCGTCTTCGACGGCCTTAACCCGGAGCGTATCCAGGCCGCGGTCATGTGCACCGGCATCGCCCGCTACGCGCTCGACAAAGCCTGCTCCTACGCAAACGAGCGGGTCGTCTGGGGCGGCAAGAAGATCGGCACGCACCAGGGTGTCTCGCACCCTCTGGCCGAGGCCAAGATCGCGCTGGAGCAGGCGCGCGTGATGACGCAGAAGGCCGCGGTTCTCTACGACGCCGGAGCGCCGGGAGCCGGTGAGGCCGCGAACATCGCCAAATACGCATCGGCCGAAGCCGGGATCAAGTGCCTGGACCAGGCGATGCAGACGCACGGGGGCAACGGCGTCGCGCTCGAGTACAAGCTTACGAACTACTGGTTCATGGTGCGCCTCCTGCGGACCGCTCCGGTCTCGCGCGAGATGATCCTGAACTTCGTCGCCGAGCACTCCCTGGGACTCCCGCGCTCGTACTGAACAGGTGGCCACCCGCCCGCGAATCCCGCCCGTGGTGACAGTGCCCACGGGCGGGGGTGGATGAGGTCGACGCCCGGCCGGTCCCCTGCGAGCCGCTGCTCCTCGTCGACGCCGGACTCCGACCCGCTCGATCTCCGCGCCGATCGTCGTTATCCGCGGATCACGGCGTTGTGGCGCGCCACCGTCTCCCGCTTCTTGCCGGCGTAGTGCTGCATCCGCAGGATCAGCTCACGGCGCAGCTCGTCGCCCGGGATGACGCTGTCGACGTAGAACTCGGAGGCCGCGCGGAAGATGTCGAGGTTGACGAGGTACTCCTCGCGGCGGGCCGCCACGAACGCCTCACGCTCCTCGAGATCCTCGATCGCCTCGATGCGGTTCGCCCAGATGGCGTTCACCGCCGCCTCCGGCCCCATGATCGCCATCTTCGTCGCGGGCAGCGCGATCATCGCGTCCGGGTCAAAGGTCGCCCCTGACATCGCCATGTACGCCGCGCCGTAGCTCTTGCGGAGCATCACCGAGATGCGCGGCACCGTGCAGTTCGCGATGGCGCTCAGGTACTTGGCACCGTGTCGGATGATGCCCCCGCGCTCAACCGCCGAGCCGACCATGAACCCCGGCGTATCCGACAGGAAGATCAACGGGATGCCGTAGGCATTGCACATCTGGACGAACTGGGCACCCTTGTCCGAGGTGTCTGAGGTGAGGATGCCGCCCTTGTACTGCGGTTGATTGGCGAGCACCCCGACCGGGCGTCCGTCGAGGCGCACGAAGGCGGTAATCAGCTCCTTGGCGAATCGCGGCTTGTGCTGGAAGACCGAGCCGTCGTCGAACAGCTGCGTCAGCACCTTGCGCATGTCGAAGGGCTTGACCTGGTTCTCCGGGATGATCTCGTTCAGACGCGGACCATCCGGCGGCTCGGCGGGGTCTGCGAGCGGTAGCGGGTGCTCCCACGAGTCGGGCAGGTAGCTGAGGTACGTCCGTGCCAGCTCGAGCGCGTGGGCGTCGTCCTTGGCGAGCTGGTCCCCGAGGCCGGAGACGTCGCAGTGCATCCGAGCGCCGCCCATCTCCTCCGCCGTGACCTCCTCCTTGATGGCCATCTTGACCATCCGCGGAGAACCGAGGAATGCGGCCGCGTTGCCGTCGACCATGATGACGGCGTCGCAGAAGGCGGGGACGTACGCCGCGCCCGCGGGCGATGGCCCGAAGAGGACGCAGATCTGAGGTGTGACGCCCGACATGCGACACTGGTTCCAGAAGATCCGTCCGGCATGCCCGCGATCGATGAACAGGTCGAACTGCTCGTCCAGTCGCGCGCCCGCGGAGTCGACGAGGTAGACGAGCGGGCATCGGCTCCGGGCGGCTTCCTCCTGGGTGCGCACGTACTTGCGGATCGTCTGACGCCCCCAGGCGCCGGCCTTGACGGTGGGGTCGTTGGCGATCACGCAGACCCGTCGTCCATCCACGGTGCCGAGGCCGGTCACGATCGCATCCGCGGCCAGACCTTCGTCCATCGTGCGTGCCAGGAGACCGTCCTCGACGAACGACCCCTCGTCGAGCAACGCGGTGACGCGATCTCGCACGAACATCTTGTTCTGACGAGCGATCGTCTCGTGGTACTTCGGTGGCCCCCCCGCCCGCGCGACCTCCATGCGTGCGAGCAGCTCGCGCTCCAGCGGGTTGTCGGAGGTCTCGGGTTCTGCCGCCATCGGCGCGCTCCTTCGGACGGCCGCGGGACACCCCCCCGGCTGCGTTCGATGGAGTATAAACGCCCGTTAGCGTCAGCCCGGAGCGTGGAGTGCCTGAGGAACCCGATCATCTGCCCACCGCCGCGCTGCCACTCGCAGGAGTACGGGTCCTTGATGCCAGCACGTTCCTCGCCGGCCCGCTGTGCTGTTCTCTGCTGGCCGACTGGGGCGCCGATGTCGTCAAGGTGGAGCCGCTCGAGGGCGATCCCGCTCGGAGCCTCGGCGCGCCCGTCATCGGACCGGGCATGACGCCGACCTTCGTCAGCGGCAACCGCGGCAAGCGTGCGGTCGCGATGGACTTCTCCGCTCGCGAGGGACGCGAGCTGGTCACCCGACTCGCAGCGGCCAGCGACGTCGTCGTGCACAACCAGCGCGAGGACATCGCCGGCCGACTCGGCCTCGATCCCTCCGGCCTGGCGGCTCGCGGCTCGGCGGCGATCAGCTGCTCGATCTCGGCGTTCGGCCCTATCGGCCCCTACGCCGGACGCCCGGCGCTCGACTCGATGATCCAGGCGATGACGGGTATGGCGACGCTCACAGGCGAGACCGACGGCGTGCCCATGCGGGCGGGTCCGCAGGTCATCGACGTGGGGACCGGCATCGCCGCGGCCGGCGCAGCCGTCGCCGCGCTCTTCGGCCGTGAGCGGACCGGCGTCATCCGCCACGTCTCCCTCGCGCTCTACGACATGGGCCTGCTCTTCAACGCGGGGTTCGTCGTGATGCGGTCGGCGGACGGACGGACGCCACCCCGTCTCGCCAACCGCAGCCACCCGCTGCTCGCTGATCAGTTCGCCGCAAGAGACGGGTTCGTGGTCATCGCGGTGTGGGACCAGAGGCGTTGGGCCGCCCTGTGCCGTGTCCTCGACACGAGCGACATGCTCGAGGATCCCAGCCTCGCCGGCAACGAGGGCCGGCTCCGTCACTACGACCGCGTCGGTCCACGGCTGCAGTCCGCGGTGAGCCGCTGGGATGCGGCGCCGCTGTGCGAGACCCTGCAGGCGGCCGGGGTGCTGTGCTGCGTCACCGCCGACCTGGACACCGTCGCGACCAACCCGCACACCACGACCAGCGGCGCGATCTAC
>JBFIDS010000036.1:0-14464 GCA_041603715.1 Paraconexibacter sp.
ATGCGCCGGCCGGACCGACACCCCTGGGGGCTCGGGCCGCCACCCCTGGTGGGGGTGACAGATCACCCCAACGGCCGATGCCCGCCTTTCACCGCGCGGATAGCCTCGGATCACGCTTGGGCCCAGTCCAGGCATCAGAGTGAGCGAAGAGGAGAGAACCCCGTGGCGACAGTAGGCGTGACCCATCATCAGATGTTCATCGACGGCCAGGACGTCGATTCCGACCAGGTCTTCGAGATCCGCCACCCGGCGACGAACGAGCTCGTGTGCACCATGGCGAAGGGCACGGTCGACCACGCTGATCGGGCCGTGGAGTCCGCGCGCAAGGCGTTCGACTCCGGCGTCTGGGCGAACAAGCCGCCCGAGGACCGCTCCGCGATCATGAAGGCGATCTCCGAGCGCATCGCCACCGACCTCGACGATCTCATCGAGGCGGAGATCAGCTGCAACGGCGCGACGATCCGCCAGGCGATCGGCTTCCACTGCGGGCTCGCCTCCGGCCATTTCCTCTACTTCGCCGAGCAGGCCGCGACGTATGAGTTCGAGCGCGACGTGCCGACCGTCGCCTACCCGACGATGTCGATGAACCGGGTGCGCCGTGAGCCGATCGGCGTGTGCGCCGCGATCGTGCCGTGGAACTTCCCGCTCGTGCTCGGCATCTGGAAGATCGGACCCGCGCTCGCCGCCGGCAACTCCGTCGTCGTCAAGGTCGACGAGAAGACGCCGCTCTCGCTCCTCAAGCTCGCCCAGATCGCGCACGAGTGCGGTGTGCCGCCCGGCGTGTTCAACCTCGTCTCCGGCGAGGGCAAGGAGGTCGGGGCCCGGCTCGCGTCGCATCCCGACGTCGACAAGGTCGCGTTCACCGGGTCGACGGCAGTCGGCCGCGAGATCATGCGGCTCGCCTCCGGCACCGTGAAGAAGGTCACGCTCGAGCTCGGCGGCAAGGCGCCGACGGTCGTGCTCCCCGACGCCGACATGGACGTCGCGCCCGACGGCTGCCTCTTCGGCTGCATGCTCTACAGCGGCCAGATCTGCGAGTCGAGCACCCGCGTGCTCGTCCACGAGTCGATCCACGACGAGTTCGTCGCCCGCATGGTCGAGCGCGCGAAGACCATCAAGCTCGGCGACCCCTCGGACTTCGACACCGACATGGGCCCGGTGGTCTCCGAGCGCCAGCGCGACCGCATCGTCGACTACATGGAGAAGGCGAAGGCCGACGGCGCGACGGTCGCGCTCGGCGGCGGGACGCCCGAGGGCCCGGAGTTCGAGAACGGGTGGTGGATCGAGCCGACGATCTTCACCGACGTGACGAACGACATGCAGATCGCCCGCGAGGAGATCTTCGGGCCCGTCATGGTCGTCATCAAGTACTCGACGGTCGCGGAGGCCATCGAGCTCGCCAACGACACCGACTACGGCCTCACCGCCGGCGTCTGGTCGACGGACTACGAGGACGCGGTCGAGGTCGGAAACCAGCTGCGCGCCGGCACGATCTGGATCAACAACTGGCACCAGGTCGATCCCGCCCTCCCGTTCGGCGGCTACAAGCAGTCCGGCGCGGGCCGCGAGCTCGGCGACGGTGCGCTCGACGAGTACACCGAGGCCAAGCACCTCCACGTCGACCTCACGACGAAGCTCGAGCGGCACATCTTCGACATCCTCCTGTCGACGCCTCCGGGCGAGTAGTCCCGCGGGTCCTCCGGGCCCCATCACGCTTCACCTCCGCCCGTCCGACCGAAGCACGAGGTCGGACGGGCGGTCGTCGTCGGGAACCCATAGGTTGCCGCGGTGACCGTTCTCGAGGCGATCGCCATCCTGTGCGCAGGCCTCACCGCGGGCACGATCAACGCGGTCATCGGGTCGGGGACGCTCGTCACCTTCCCGGTCCTCCTCGCCGTCGGCTACCCCCCGGTCGTCGCCAACGTGACGAACGGCCTCGGGCTCGTCCCCGGGTCGGCGACGGCGGTGCACGGCTACCGGCGCGAGCTGCGCGGGCACTGGCGCCACGCCTTCGGGCTCGTCGCGTGCTCGGCGGTCGGCGCAGTGCTGGGCGCCGTGCTGCTGCTCGCCCTGCCGGCCGAGTGGTTCCGCTACATCGTCCCGGCGCTCATCGCGGGGGCGCTCGTCCTCGTCATCTTCCAGCCACGGATCTCGGCCTGGGTGCTCGCGCGACGCCCGGACGTCGCGACCGGGCACGGCCTGCGTGGCGCGATCGGTCTCACCGGCGCCTACGGCGGCTACTTCGGGGCGGGCCAGGGCATCATGCTGTTCGCGCTGCTCGGCACCGCGCTGCCCGACGATCTGCAGCGGGTCAACGCGCTGCGCAACCTCCTCGCCGGTACGGCCAACGGAGTCTCGGCGGCGATCTTCGTCGTCGCGGCGGACGTCGCGTTCGGCGCGGCGGGACTGATCGCCGTCGGTGCGGCGGTGGGGGGCGTGCTCGGGGCGCGGGTCGGCCGGCGGCTCTCCCCGCGGGCGTTGCGAGGCCTCGTCGTCGTGGTCGGGCTCGTCGCGATCGGCCTCGTGCTCCTCGACTAGGGCGCGGCACCGGCGAACCGGGCGCGCGCCCCTCCCGGACGCGTTCTGTCGGAAGAGCACCGCAAACGATGGCGTGCCCGCGTTCTGGCGGTCCGTGACTATGGTGGAAAGCCACAAGCGCTTTCGTGCCGAATGGTCCAAAGTCTCTTGTCGGACCATGGACGGCGCCGCGACACTCCGAGGATGCCCGTGATGGATCACGCGATCGACTCCGGCGCCATGATCGTCGGGCGGATCGGGCGAACGTTCGCGGTTGCCGGGACCGACACGAAGGTCGGCCCGCACGTCCTCTCGGCGAGCCTCGTCCTCCGCGTCGCCGCCCGTGACGGTGACCTCTGCACCATCGTGCTCGGACCCGAGGCGGTCACGGTCCTCGACGGGGCGAGCGATCGTGCCCCCGACGTCATCCTCGAGGCGCCCGCCGCCACTCTCGCGCGTGTGTGGACGGGTGAGCTGGATGCGGGCACGGCCCTCGGACGCCGCGAGATGACCGCGAGCGGGCCGATCAACGAGATCCTCCGCACGCTCGTCGTGCTCCCGCAGACCTACGCGCTCTACCGGCGCCTCGTGCGCGCCGACGCAGACGCGCAGGCCGAGGGCGACGCCCTCCCCTCGACGACGTCGTAGCGACTCTCCGGCCGGCGCCTCGGGTCAGTCGAGCCGGAACCCGATCTTCACCGTCACCTGGACGTGGGCCACGGCGCCGCCCTCGATGTGGCCGCGAATCTCGCCGACCTGGAACCACTCCAGGTTGTGCACGGTCTGCGCTGCCTTCTTCACCGCCCCGGAGACGGCGTCGTCGATCCCGGTCGCGGAGGAGCCGGTGATCTCGATGGTCTTGTAGATGTGCTCGGACATGGTTCGGGTCCTTCCCCGACGGGGTCGCTTCGACGCCTGTCCCGTGGGAGCGGGCCGTGGTGACCGGGCCGCGCGAGGCCCGTCTCAGCGCTCACCGAGCTCGACCTCGACGCCGTCCCCGTCGAAGGCGAGATGGCCCGCGATCGCGAGGACGCCCTCGAGCGGCGTCGGGTAGGACCACGCGGCGTCGTCCACCCGAACGCCGCCGGCCCTCACGCTCCAGTACGTCGCCTCGCCCTTGTACGGGCACTGCGTGCGCGTCGACGAGGGCACGAGAGCGTCCTCGACGACGTCGGCGCGCGGGACGTACACGCGCACGGGCAGGCCGGTCTCGAAGAGGAGGCGCGGCCGCTGCGTGCGCGCGACCTCGACGCCGCCGATGCGAACGACGACGGGACGACTCGAGGCGTGGACGTCGACCCGCGTGTAGGGGTCGCGCAGGTGCGGGCCGAACACGACGTCGTCCTCGACGAGGAAGTGGTCGACCTTCGAGCGGTCGAGGGCGGCGAGACCGCGCAGCCACCCGGCCTCCTCCTTCGGGTCCTCGTAGCCCCACAGGGCGTCGGTGACCCCCGCCACCGCCCAGTAGGACGCGTCGCCCTTGAACGGGCAGTGCGTCGAGGTGCCGGTCCGCTCGAGCGCGTCCGCGTCGTAGTCCTCCATCGGCGCGTAGGCGACGGGGAGCATCCGCGTCTCCATGACGAGCTGCGCCGCGACCGTGTCGAGCACGACCCGTCCCGCGACGACCGCACGCAGCCGGCGCGGGTAGGGCTCGAGGTGCAGCCGGTGCGCCGGACCGTCGATCGTGTAGTTCGTCGGCGCGCTTCCCGGGCCGGCGAGCGGCCCGCTTCCCTTGGTGAGGCCCATCGCTCCAGTCTCGCAGCCCGCGCCGCACGGCCCGCCCGCCGGCCCGCGCGTGTCCCTCCGGCGCCGGTCAGGTCGGCAGGCCGCGCGGGAACTCCCCGCGCTCCTCGCCGTTCTCCAGCCACGGCTGACGCTCCTCGCACCAGACCTCCATCTCAGGCATGACCCACGATGCGTCGTCGAGCGTCCCGGCCTTGATGATCGCCATGTCGTCGGCCTCCGCGAGGATCGAGAGCATCGTCGAGCCGCAGTCGGCGCAGAACATCCTCTCGCGCTTCTCGCCGCTCTCCTCGCCGACCGTCTCGTAGGTCTTGAGCGAGTCGCCGTCGATCGTGAACGCGGCACGGTCGACGACGATGTTCAGCGAGAACGGGGCGCCGCTCTGGCGCTGGCAGTCATGGCAGTGGCACATGACGACCGCAGCCGGGTCGGCGTCGGCAGAGTAGGTGATGTTGCCGCACAGGCAGCGGCCCTTGATGACGGGGTCGGACATGGACGGAGCCTCTCCGGTGCGGGCGTGCGCGCGCAAGGCTGCCGGCGGACGGGTCCACCCCACGGGGGAGGAAGACACTCCCCCAGGGGAGGATCGTCCGCTCCGGCATCCACCGCGGGCTCCCCGACGTATCATGCGGACAGGAGAGAGGAAGGGTCACGTGCCGACGGTCACCGATTGGATCGCGAAGAGTCCGAAGATCAGCGACGTCGCGTTGCGCGAGCGCCTCGGCGACGTCGTCGCGCGGGCTCACGCGATGACCGGCACCGCGGGAGCGGGGCCGACGGTCGCGCCACGCGAGATCGACGCGGCGCTCTCCGTCCTCGACGCGCTCACCGAGCTCGTCCGCGAACGGCTCGGTGCCGCCGACGTGGACGCCGCAGCGATCGCCGACCTCGTCGTGGAGCTGCGCGACGTCCACGGCGACATCCGCGAGCACCGCGTCCGTCAGCGCTCGGACTCCCTCGTGCGCATCCAGCGCGGCCTCGCACGGCTGCGGGGAATCGGCTCGGTCGACGACATGATCATGCGCTGTCCCGCCGAGGTCGCGCAGGCCCTCGGCTTCGACCGGGTCATCATCAGCCGCGTCGAGGACTCGATGTGGACCCCGGTGAAGATCTACGTCGAGGGCGACGAGAAGTGGGCCGACGAGATCCTCACGGCCGCGGCGGCCCCGCAGCCGCTCGACCACATGATCCTCGAGTCGGAGATGGCCCGCCGGCGGCAGCCGATGCTCGTCCTCGACGTCCAGGACCGCGAGCAGGTCCACCGCCCGATCGCGTCGGTGTCCGACAGCCGGTCCTACGTCGCGGCGCCGATCATGCCCGAGGGCCGTGTCATCGGGTTCCTGCACGCCGACTACTACATCCAGCAGCGTCACCCGGAGGAGACCGACCGCGACCTGCTGTTCGCCTTCGCCGAGGGCTTCGGGTACGCCTTCGAGCGCACCGTGCTCGCGGAGCGCCTCGCCGCGCAGGGGCGTCAGGTGCGATCGATGACCGCGAGCCTCGAGGCCGTCATCGAGGAGATCCGGGAGGGCGAGGTGCGCCTCGCCGGGAGTGCCGACCCGACGCCCGAGGGTCGGGCCTCACCCGTGCAGTCCGCGGGCGGCGCGGCCGAGCACCGGCTCGCCTCGCTGCTCACGGCGCGCGAGCGCGAGGTGCTCGCGCTTCTCGCCGCGGGGGAGACGAACGCGTCGATCGGCGTGCGGCTCGTCATCTCCGAGGGCACCGTGAAGACGCACGTCAAGCACATCCTGCGCAAGCTGCGGGCCTCGAACCGCGCCGAGGCCGTGTCGAAGTACCTGCGGCTCTCGCAGCGTGCGGGCGAGGCGGCCTGAGGACGCCGCCCTACTCGCCCTGGGTGCGCAGCGGCGTGCGCTCCATCGGCTCCGCGAGGAGCATCTCCTTCGTGAAGATGAGGTCGGAGCGGTTGTAGTCGCTCATCTCGAAGTCGTGGCCCATCGTGATCGCGTCGAACGGGCACGCGACCTCGCAGTAGCCGCAGAAGATGCAGCGTGAGAGGTTGATCTCGTAGACCGCGGCGTAGCGCTCCCCGGCCGAGACGCGGTGCTCGGGGGTGTTCTCGGCGGCGACGACGCGGATGCAGTCGGCCGGGCAGGCCGCCGCGCACAGCGAGCACCCGACGCACTTCTCGAGGCCCGTGTCCTCGAAGCGGTGGAGACGGTGGCGGCCGCGGAACCGCGGGTAGACCGGGACCTTCTCCTCGGGGTAGTTGATCGTGTTGACGCCCTCGACGACGCGGGCGAACGTCGTCTTCAGCCCGCGGAGGGTCTCGCCGAACGCGCGGTAGGCGCCACCCGCGCCGCCGGGCTCGGGGCCCCGCTGCACGGCGACGACGTCTTCTCCGGGATTCCATGCGGCCATATGCGAGTCCTAGTTCACCGCGACGACGATGACGGCCGTGACGATGAGGTTGACGGTGGCGATGGGCAGGAGCACCTTCCAGCCCAGGGACATGAGCTGGTCATAGCGCAGGCGCGGCAGCGTCGCGCGGATCCAGACGAAGAACAGGACGAAGCCGCTGATCTTGCCGAGCACGACGAGCGGGTCGACCCAGGTCGGCGGGTCGATGCCGAACGGGAGCATCCAACCGCCGAGGTAGACGGTGGTCATGATCCCCGACACGACGAGGATCTCCAGGTACTCGGCGAAGAAGTACGAGGCGAAGCGCGCCCCGCCGTACTCGGTGTTGTAGCCGCCGACGAGCTCGGCGTCCGCCTCGACGAGGTCGAACGGCGCGCGGTTCGTCTCCGCGAAGCTCGCGATGAGGAACACGAGGAAGCCGACGAACTGCGGCACGACGTACCACATGCCCGCCTGCGCATCGACGATCTCGGTGAGCGACAGCGTGCCCGCGGTGATGATGACGCCGACGAGCGCGAGGCCCTGCGCGAGCTCGTAGGAGATGAGCTGCGCGGCGCCGCGCATGGCGCCGAGGAACGAGTACTTCGAGCCGGAGGCCCAGCCGCCGAGCATGATCCCGTAGAAGCCGATCGACCCGAAGGCGAACAGGTAGAGCAGGCCGATGCTGAGGTCGACGCCGTAGAGGCCGACCTGGGTGCCGAAGATGTCGACCGTATTGCCGAACGGGATGACCGCGAACGCGGCGACCGCCGTCATGATCGAGATGATCGGGGCGAGGATGAAGAGCCAGCCGATCGACGTGTTCGGCCGGAAGGACTCCTTCGTCGCGAGCTTGATGATGTCCGCGAGTGGCTGCAGCGCGCCGAACGGCCCGACGCGGTTGGGACCGCGGCGGCCCTGGAAGCGGCCGAGCATCTTGCGCTCGAAGACGAGCACGAGGGGGACGAGCTGAAGGGCGATTGCGAAGATCACGACCCCCTTGAGGATCTGGATCCACCACGGCTCGTAGTAGCCGACGACGCTGAGCATCAGGACGCGGTCTCCTCGTCGGCGTCATGGGGCGCCTGCTCGCCCGGGGTCTCCTCCACGGCTTCGGCCGGCTGCGCCTCGACGCTCTCGGGCGACTGGTCGGTCGCTCCGGGCTCCGGGC
This sequence comes from Paraconexibacter sp., assembly GCA_041603715.1. Taxonomy (GTDB): domain Bacteria; phylum Actinomycetota; class Thermoleophilia; order Solirubrobacterales; family Solirubrobacteraceae; genus Paraconexibacter. The sequence continues at coordinate 7,790 of JBFIDS010000036.1, forward strand.
CGGCGGCCTCGGGCTCGGAGGCGACGGTCTCGGTCGTGCCGGCCGCGCTCTCGGAATCGACGGCGTCCTCGGCGTCGGCCGTCCCTGTCGGCGTCCCGCCACGCGGGCGGACCTCGACGAGCGGGCCGCCCAGAACGTTGGCGGAGTCGGTGCCGATCCCGGTCTCCAGGAAGACGGTCCCCTCGGGGGCGGCGGCACGCAGGTGCACGATCGCGCCGACGGTGCGCGGGCCGCTGCCGACGTCGACGCGCTCGCCGTGGCCGACGCCGAGGCGCTCGGCGTCGGCGGGCGAGACCTCGAGGCGCTGGATCGGCCGCAGGAACTTCAGCGCCGGGCTCACCTCGACCTCGGGGCTCGCCCAGATCGAGCGGAAGGTGCCGAGGCGCAGGGCGCCGTTCGGGGTGGCGGCGGCCCCGATCGCGTCCACGGCCGCACGCGCGTCCCCGGGGTCGGGGAACGAGGCGGCCGCGTCGAGCAGGGGCCAGCGGACACCGCGTCCGCCGATCGACTCGAGCGTGATGCCCGCGTAGAACGGGACGGCGGCGGTGAGCTGGCTCGTCGCCATCGCGCCGGTGAGGACGTCGAGGTCGAGGCCCACGCGGCCGGCGAGCTCGGAGAGGACCTGCCACCCGGGGCGCGTCTGGCCCTGGCGGCCGATCGACGGGCGCAGGCGCTGGAGGCGGCCGTCCGGGTGCGTGACCGTCCCCTCCGCCTCTGCGTGGCTCTCGCCGGGGAAGACGACGGTGGCGTGATCACGCAGGCCCTCGGTGAGGAAGCGCGAGCGGGCGACCACCGTCGTGGCGCGCTCGAGGGCGGCGTCCCACCGGGGGGCGTCGTCGAGGTCGCGGACGGGGTCGACGTCGAGGAGGACGAGCGCCGTGAGATCGCCCGAGCGCAGGGCCTCGGCGATCGCGGGTGCGCCGCGGCTCTCGACGTCGCGGCGGGCGTAGCCCGGGCCGTAACCGGGGAGCACCCCGGCCTCGGCGAGGCCGCGGCCGTTCGCCGCGCGCGGGACCGCGAGCAGGCCCGCGCCGTCGCGGCCGCTCACGTTCAATCCGCCGGCGAGCTTCAGCAGCCCGGCGGTCACGGTGTCGCCGCCGAGCCGCAGGAGCTCCTGGCCGTAGAGGACGACGATGTCCTGCCCGGCGGTGCGCAGCATGTCGGCGAGCGCGCGGACGTCGGACTCCTGCACCGCGGCGTCGCGGGCGAGCGCGGCGACGTCGCCGCCGAACAGCGCGGCGGCGAGCGCCGAGACGAAGGCCGCCTCGCCGCCGGGGGCGTAGCGGACGCTGATCTGCGCGTTGGGGTCCAGCGACGAGGGCCGCGGGGTCGCGACCGCGAGCGCCATCCGGCGCCGGCGCACGCCCTTGCGGATGCGCAGGTCGACGATCGCCATGTCGTCGACGGGCTCGGTACCGAGGACGAGGACCGCGTCGGCGAACTCGAGGTCGGCGACCGTCGCCTGGAGGTCGGGACGGGCGAGGGCGTGCAGCGAGGCGGGCGCGATCCCCGCGGTGCTGTCGAGGTCCTCGCTGCCGAGCTGCTCGCGGAGCAGGCGCTGGAGGAGGAAGCCCTCCTCGTTCGTCGTGCCGCCGCCCGCGAGGGCGCCGACCTTGCCGTGCATGCGGCCCAGGGCGGAGGCGGCCGCGGTGAGGGCCTGGTCCCACGTGACCTCGCGCAGCACGCCGCCGTCGCGCATCATCGGCGCGGTGATGCGCTCGGGCGCGTGGATCGCCTGGTAGGCGAAGCGGCCGCGGTCGCAGAGCCAGCCGTCGTCGACCTCGTCGTTGTCGCGGGCGAGGACGCGCAGCACGCGCTCGTCGCGCACGGTGAAGTGCACGTTGCACTGGCCCGGGCACATCGTGCAGACCGAGCCGCCGCCTTCGATGTCCCAGGGGCGCGCGCGGAATCGGTAGGGGCGCGACGTGAGCGCGCCGACGGGGCACAGCTCGATGATGTTCCCGCTGAACGGCGCGACGTAGGGGTGGCCGTCGAAGGTGCCGACGTAGGTCGCGGCGCCGCGCTCGTGGAGGACGAGCTGGTAGTCCTCGCTGACCTCCTGGCTGAACCGCACGCAGCGGTAGCAGAGGATGCAGCGCTCGCGGTCGATCGCGATGAGCGGCGAGAGCGCGAGGGGCTTCTCGAAGTGCCGCTTGGGCTCGATGAACCGGCTCGTCCCGCCGCCCCAGCCGAAGCTGATGTCCTGCAGCGGGCACTCGCCACCCTTGTCGCAGACGGGGCAGTCGAGCGGGTGGTTGACGAGGAGGAACTCGACGACGGCCTCCTGGGCCTCCTTCACCCGCGGTGTCTGCGTGTGGACGACCATGCCGTCCTTGACCGGGGTCGAGCACGCGGTCTGGAGCTTCGGGATGCCCTCGATGTCGACGAGGCACATGCGGCACGCGCCGACCGGGGCGCCGAGCTTGGGCTCGTAGCAGAAGACGGGGATCTCGACGTCGCCGTACTTCGCGGCGTCGACGAGCATCGCGTTCTCCGGCGCACGGACCTCGCGGCCGTCGATCGAGAACGTGATGAGGGTCTGCTCGGGACGAGGCATCAGGCGGCGGCCGGGTGGGCGGGCACGGTGACGGACTCGGTGCCGGTGAGCGGCGTCGCCGGGCTGTCGGAGGTGAGGAGGAGCCGCTCGGCCTCGAGGCGGCGCGCCTCGATGTACTCCTCGAACTCCCCGCGGAACTTCTTCACCATCGAGCCGACCGGCATCGCCATCGCGTCGCCGAGCACGCACAGGCAGTTGCCGATGATGCGCTCGCAGACCGACGAGATGATGTCGAGGTCCATGGGCGTCGCCTCGCCGGCCTTGATGCGCTGGAGCATCTTCACCGTCCAGGTGGTGCCCTCGCGGCACGGCGTGCACTTGCCGCAGGACTCGTGCTTGTAGAAGGCGGCGGTCTTGAGGGCGACGTCGACGACCGACGTCGAGTCGTCGACGACGATGATCGCGCCGGACCCGAGCATCGTGCCCGCCTTCGCGAGCGTGTCGAAGTCGTAGGCGAGGTCGAGGTCGTCGCCGGTGAGGACCGGGGACGACGACCCGCCCGGGAACCAGAGCTTCACGCTGCGGCCGTCGTCGGGGCCGCCGGCGAGCCCGTAGATGATGTCCCGCGAGGACATGCCGAGCTCGATCTCGTAGTTGCCGGGCCGCTTGACGTGGCCGGAGACCGACACGAGCTTCGTGCCCGTCGAGTTCTGCACGCCGATCTCGGCGTACTTCTGGCCGCCCATCTCGACGATGAACGGCGTCGTCGCGAGCGTCTCGACGTTGTTGATGAGGGTGGGCCCCTGGTAGAGGCCCTGGTTGGCCGGGAACGGCGGCTTGAGCCGCGGGTTCCCGCGCTTGCCCTCGAGCGCGTCGAGCAGCGCCGTCTCCTCGCCGCAGATGTAGGCACCGGCGCCGCGGTGGACCCACATCTCGAGGTCGAACCCGGTCCCGAGGATGTTCTTGCCGACGAGGCCGGCGGCCTTCGCCTCCTCGATGGCGGCTTCGAGGATGTCGGCCTGCTGGGCGTACTCGCCGCGGATGAAGATGAACGAGCGGGTCGCGCCGGCCGCGTAGGCGCCGATGATCATGCCCTCGATGAGGAGGTGCGGGATCTTCTGCATGAGCTCGCGGTCCTTGAAGGTCCCCGGCTCGGACTCGTCGGCGTTGCAGACGAGGTACTTGTCCATCGACCCCTTCGGCATAAAGGACGCCTTCATCCCCATCGAGAAGCCGGCGCCGCCGCGGCCGCGCAGGCCCGACGCCTTCAGCTCCTCCACGAGCGCCTCGCGCGGCATCTGCAGCGCCTTGCGCAGCCGGTCGCCGTAGCCGCCGCGACGGCGGAAGACGTCGAGCGTGTGCAGGCCCGGCTCGTCGATGTCGCGGAAGATGAGGTTCTGGGCCATGGGCTACTCCTGACCGTCCTGGGGCGCGTCGCCGGCCGACGATGCGCTCGAGGAGTTGGCGTTCGGGTCGACCGAGCGGCGCTTGACGAGCTGCTTGGCCGGCAGCGGGTCGGCGCCCTCCCGGATGTGCCGGGCGAGCTCGGGGATCTCGGCGTCGTCGACGGGTCCGACGTACACGCCGTTGACCGACGCCATCGGGGCGATGTCGCACGCGCCGAGGCACTCGAAGCCGCGGATGTTCACGTCCGGGTCGCCGCCGATCTCGGCCTTCAGCCCGGCGAGCAGCTCGTCCCCGCCGCGGAGCGAGCACGAGATGTTCGTACACACGTAGACGGTCTTCGAGCCGACCGGCGTCGTCTCGAGCATGTCGTAGAAGCCCGCGACGGCGACGAGGTAGCCGGGCGTCAGCCGCATGACGCACGCGACCTGCTCGATCGCCTGCGGCGAGCACCAGCCGTGCAGGCGCTGCGCGGCGGCGAGCGCCGGGATGGAGGCGCTGCGACGATCGGGATAACGGGACATGATGTCCTCGATCTCCGCGCGGAGATCGGCGGGCACGTCGGTCGTCGCCGGGTCCGGGATCGCGGCGGGCGACTTCTCGAGGTCGACGGCATCGTCCCAGCCGGGGACACGGGAGCGCGTGACGGGGTCGCGGACGGGCGCCGGCTCGTTCGCGGCGACCTTCTGTCCGTGGGCGTTGGGGGTGCTGATGCCACGGAGGCTCATCGATCGATGCCTCCGAGGACGGGGTCGAGCATCGCGAGCGTCGCGATGAGGTCGGCGATGTAGGAGTCCTTGCACATCGGCGCCGTCGCCTGGAGGTTGACGAACGAGGGGTCGCGCATGTGGACGCGGGCCGGCTTCGAGCTGCCGTCGGAGCGCACGAAGCAGCCCATCTCGCCGCGCGGCGACTCGATCGGGAAGTACACCTCGCCCGGCGGGACGCGGAAGCCCTCCGTGACGAGCTTGAAGTGGTGGATGAGCGCCTCCATCGAGGTGGCGAGCTCGTGCCGCGGCGGGAGGGCGATCTTGCGGTCGCCGGTGATGAAGGGGCCGTCGGGGAGGTTGTCGACGGCCTGGTCGATGATCTTCACCGACTCCTCCATCTCCGCGAGGCGGACGATGAAGCGGTCGTAGTTGTCGCCGATCGTGCCGACCGGGATCTTGAAGTCGAAGTCCTCGTAGGACGAGTACGGCATCGCCTTGCGGAGGTCCCACGGGTTGCCGGCCGCCCGGAGCAGGGGACCGGTGACGCCGAGGCCGAGCAGCGTCTTCTCGTCGACGATGCAGAGGTTCTTCAGCCGCTGCAGCGCGATCTCGTTCTTGTAGAGCATGTCGCGGTACTGGCCGATCCGCTCCGGCATCTTCGCCGTGAACTTCTTGACATTCTCGACCCAGCCGTCCGGGACGTCCTCGATGACGCCGCCGACCTGGAAGTAGCGCGTGTGCATGCGCTGCCCGGTGGACTGCTCGAAGAGGTCGAGGACCTGCTCGCGCTCGCGGAAGCAGAACCAGAACATCGACATCGCGCCGAGGTCGAGCGCGCTCGTGCCGAGCCACACGAGGTGGCTCATGATGCGGTTCAGCTCCATGTGCGCGACCCGGAGGTACTGCGCGCGCTTGGGGACCTCGCACTCCAGCAGCGTCTCGGTCGCGCCGCAGAACGCCATCGCGTTGAAGAAGTAGCTGAGGTAGTCCATCCGCTCGACGACGGGGATGACCTTCCAGTAGCTCTTGTCCTCGGCGGTCTTCTCGATGCCGGTGTGGACGTAGCCGATGACGGGCTTGACGTCGCGGACGACCTCGCCCTCGAGCTGGACGATGAGCCGCAGCACGCCGTGGGTCGCGGGGTGGTGCGGACCCATGTTGAGCGTGAGGAGCTCGGTGTCGAGGTCGCCGCTCACCGGGTGCTGCATCGTGGAGAGGTCGATCGACTCCTCCATCTGGCGGTAGGCGGACTTGCCGGTGGCGGGGGCCGTCTGGTCGAGCTCGGTCATCGCGTCCATCCCGGGCTCGACGGGTCGTTGTGGGTGAAGAGCACCGGCTCGCCGCCGATCGGGAAGTCGCGGCGCTGGGGGTGGCCCTCGTAGTCCTCGGGCATGAGGATGCGGCGCAGGTCGGGGTGGCCGTCGAAGACGACGCCGAACATGTCGTAGACCTCGCGCTCCTGGTGGTCGGCGGTCGGCCACGCGGGCGAGACCGACGGGACGACCGGGCGCTCGGAGTGGACCCGCGTCTTCACCGTGATGCGGTCGAGCGCCGACATGTCGAGCATCTCGTAGTGGACCCCGAGGCGGGGCTCCTCCGGGTAGTAGTCCACGCCGTGCACGCTCATGAGCGACGTGAACCCGCGTTCGCGGAGGAACTCGAGGACCTCGCGCACGTGCGCGGCGTCGATGAGGATCGTGCCCTTGCCGCGGAAGTGGAGCGTGCCCAGCACGGCGCCCTCCCGGCTGTCGCGCAGCTCGCCGGCGAGAAGCTCCAGGCCGGTCGCGTCAGGCACCGCGCGGCTCTCCGGGCTCCATCACCGTGAGCTCGTCGGCGCGCTCCATGAGCGCGTCGCCCTCCTCCGGGAGGACCTCGACGGTCTCCTCGGCGCCGTAGCGCGTCCGCCAGCCGAGGGCCGGGTCGAGCTGGATCTGCGAGCGGAGCTTGAGGATGCCGTGCATGAGCGCCTCGGGTCGCGGAGGGCAGCCCGGCACGTGGACGTCGACCGGCATGAACTTGTCCGCCGGGACGATCGCGTAGTTGTTGAAGACGCCCATCGAGGAC
>JBFIDS010000037.1:0-14261 GCA_041603715.1 Paraconexibacter sp.
GCCGGCGCGCCGGCCGCCGCGCGCGCTGCACCGTTCGCAACGTGAAGGCCCGGACGTCCGTCGTCGCGCGACGCGGGACGAAGGTCGTCCGGCGCATGCGTACCAGCCGGACCGGGACGTTCACGTTCCACGTCGCGCACGGTTCGGGGCGCCTGAAGGTGACCGTCGGGGGCGAGGACGTGCGCCGGTAGGCGAGGACTCCGACGTCCGCTTCCTCCCACCCCAGGCGAGCGGGCGGACGTCGGAGCGCTCAGGCCGGGCGGTGACCGCGGTTGCCGCGGCGTGTCTCACTCCGGATCCTGGCGCGCGCGTGCGGCGCGACCGTCGCCGCGAGTCGGCAGAATCGCCGGCCGATGCCGACGTCGTCCCCTGCCCGTCCCCTCGTGCTCGCGGTCGCCCTCCTCGGGCTCGCCGTGGCCCCGGTTCCGGCCGGCGGCCAGGACCCGCCGGTGCCCGCGCCGGTGCCGGAGTCCGCGCCTCCCCCCGAGCCGCCTCTGGCACCCGCTCCCCAGCAGCGCGATCCCGCCATCGTCGAGGCCTGCGAGGAGCGCTACCGCTGCCCCGACCTCACGATGCGCCGCCCCTACAACCTGCGGCTGATCCGCACCGACGGCGGGCGCCGGCTTCTCGCCTCGGCGAACGCGATCGTCAACGTCGGCGACGGACCGCTCGAGCTGCGCGGGAGCCGCCGGACGAGCCGCGGGCCGATGGACGCGCGTCAGGTCCTGAGCCCGCGCGGGAGCCGTCGCCCCCTCGTGCTCGAGTCGCGCGGCGGCCGGATCGTGTTCTTCGACACCAAGAGGCGCGGGACGTACTGGAAGTTCGAGGACGCCGCGCGCTTCGAGCTGTGGGAGCTCGACGATCAGGGCCACCGCACGCGGCTCGTGCGGACGAGCCCGAAGGTCTACTACTGCTTCCGCGACCTGCGCCGGGTCCGCCGCCTCGACCTGCGCCGACCCTACGCGGGCTCGCCCCGGAAGCGGGTCTTCCCCGCGTGCTCGCAGCGCGGCCCGATCCGGGAGGTCACGCTCGGCACGTCGGTCGGCTGGGCGGACATCTACCCGTGGCACTACCCGCAGAACTACATCTCGGTGACCGGCCTGCGTGGCTGTTACGCGTACACGCAGATCGCCGACCCCGCGGACCGCTTCCGCGAGATCCGCGAGGACAACAACTCCGCGTCGGTCACCGTCCGGCTGCCGTGGGCCGGGGGCGGACGCCGGGGCTGCCCGGCGGTGCGCCCCGGGGAGCCGACGCGTCGCGTGTCGGACCCGGCCCCGAAGGACGCGGGCGAGCCGGCCCTCACGCACGACGAGTTCGAGTGAGCGACGCAGCCGACCCCGTCCGTTTCATGGAGGTATCCGCGGGCGAACGGACGCCGTCCGGCACGAGCCGCGGACGACGTCCGTGTCACCCGCCTATCCGCAGGCGGACGGACGTCGTCGGCGCCTCGGCGCTCAGACGCGGATCGCGTCGCCGATGATGACCGGCTTGACCGGCAGCGGCCCTGCCGGGAACGTCGTGTCGTGCGCCGCGCGGACCTCCAGCTCGGGGATGCCGCGAAGCGTCGCGAGCGTGTCGCGGTTGGGATGACAGCCGCCGAAGAACATCCCCCACGGCCTCTCGAGCCGGTCCTGCCACTTCGCGAGGCCGTCACCGTCGGAGCGGACGTGCTCGATGAACCGGATCAGCCCGCCCGGCTTGAGGACGCGGACGGCCTCCCGCAGGGCCGCCTCCGGGTCGGGGATCGTGCACAGGACGAGCGTCGCCACGACCGCGTCGGCCTCGCCGTCGGCGAGCGGGAGCGCCTCGGCTCCGGCCTCGATCACCTCGATCGTCCGGCCCGGCGCCGCACCCTCGCCCGCGTCCACCTTCCCGCGAAGCTGCTTGGCCATGTTCGGGTCCGGCTCCGTCGCGACGAGGCGCGTGACCCCGGGGCCGTAGTGGGCGAGGTTGAGGCCGGTCCCGGCGCCCAGCTCGACCACGGTCCCCGAGAGGTCCCCGATGAGGGACCGGCGCATGTCGCTGAGGCCCTTCTTCTCCGACGCGGCGAAGATCGGGTCGTAGAGGGCGGCGAAAGCACGGTCGAGGATCATGGTCGCGAGCGTAGTGCGCACACCCCTCCTCGTGGGGAAGAACCTCCTCCCCCCGCAGCGGGAGCAGGAGGGGGCGGAGGTCGCGGACGCGCGATGCGTACCCTTCCTCGCCGCATGAACACGACCGCCACCGCCGTCCGCAGCGACATCCGCAACGTCGCCATCGTCGCCCACGTCGACCACGGGAAGACGACCCTCGTCGACGCGATGCTCCATCAGTCGGGCATGTTCCGCGAGAACGAGGCGGTCGCCGATCGTGTCATGGACTCGATGGACCTCGAGCGCGAGAAGGGCATCACGATCCTCGCGAAGAACACCTCGGTCCAGTACGCGGACACCAAGCTCAACATCATCGACACCCCCGGCCACGCCGACTTCGGCGGCGAGGTCGAGCGCGGCCTCACGATGGTCGACGGCGTCCTCCTCCTCGTCGACGCGAGCGAGGGCCCCCTCCCCCAGACGCGCTTCGTGCTGCGCAAGGCGCTCGCCGGTCGCCTGCCCGTGATCCTCGTCATCAACAAGGTCGACCGCGACGACGCCCGGATCAAGGAGGTCGTCGACGAGGTGTACGACCTGTTCCTCGACCTCGACGCCGACGAGTCCCAGATCGAGTTCCCGATCGTCTACACGAACGCGAAGGAGGGCTGGGCGAGCCTCGAGCTCGACGGGGACCACGCCGTCCCCGGCGAGAACCTCAAGCCGCTCATGGACCTCCTCGTCGAGACGATCCCCGCGCCCGTCTACGAGGAGGGGCACCCGCTCCAGGCGCTCGTCACGAACCTCGACGCGTCCCCGTACGTCGGGCGCCTCGCGATCTGCCGCGTCAAGGAGGGCACGATCCGCAAGGGCCAGGAGATCGCGTGGTGCCGCGCCGAGCCCGCCGCCGACGGCTCGCAGCACATCGAGCGCGCGCGGGTCACCGAGCTCTACATCACCGAGGGCCTCCAGCGAGTCGACGCCGCCGAGGCCGGCCCGGGCGAGATCATCGCGGTCGCCGGCCTGCCCGAGGTGACGATCGGCGAGACGCTCGCCGACTCCGCCGACCCGCGGCCGCTCCCCGTCATCCGCGTCGACGAGCCGTCGCTCAGCGTGACGATCGGGATCAACACCTCCCCCCTCGCCGGCCAGGACGGCAAGTTCCTCACGGCCCGCCAGGTGAAGGACCGACTGCAGCGCGAGCTCATCGGCAACGTCTCGCTGCGCGTCGGGGACACCGAGCGCCCCGACACGTGGGAGGTGCAGGGCCGCGGCGAGCTGCAGCTCGCCGTGCTCGTCGAGCTGATGCGCCGTGAGGGCTTCGAGCTCACCGTCGGCAAGCCGCCGGTCGTGACGCAGCTCGTCGACGGGAAGGTGCACGAGCCCGTCGAGCGGCTCGCGATCGACGCGCCCGAGGAGTACGTCGGCGTGCTCACCCAGCTGCTCGCGCTCCGCAAGGGCCGCCTGGAGCAGATGATCAACCACGGCACCGGCTGGGTCCGGATGGACTACCTGGTCCCGGCGCGCGGGCTCATCGGGTTCCGCACGGAGTTCCTCACCGAGACCCGCGGCACCGGCCTCATGCACCACGTCTTCGAGCGCTACGAGGCGTGGCAGGGCGAGATCCGCACCCGGCCGTCCGGCTCGCTGGTCGCAGACCGCCGCGGGGTGGTCACCGCGTTCTCGTGCTTCAACATGCAGGAGCGCGGCGTGCTGTTCGTCGTGCCCGGGGACGAGGTCTACGAGGGCATGGTCGTCGGTGAGAACTCCCGCTCCGACGACCTCGACGTCAACGCGGTCCGCGAGAAGCAGCTCAACAACATCCGCTCCTCGACCGCCGAGGAGCTCGTGCGGCTCACGCCGGCCAAGCCGCTGTCGCTCGACACCGCGATGGAGTTCCTGCGCGAGGACGAGTGCGTCGAGGTGACGCCCCATCACGTGCGGCTGCGCAAGGTCCACCTCTCGGGGACCGATCGGGTCCGCGCCGCGCGCCAGGCGCGCAGCGCCGAGAAGAGCTGAGCGCGGGTCCGGACGCAGAACGGGCGGGACTCCCGTCCCGCCCGTCCGGCGAAAGCTGGTGTCGGCCTGACGGCCTACTACTCGTCGGTGAGGCCGGCCGCGTACTTGTCGTTCTCCTGCTTCTCGCCGAGCGCCTGGGCGACCGCGAAGCCGATGAGGCCGTGCGCGAGCAGCGGGAACGCGACGAAGAAGACGATGACGAGGCCGAACGTGGCCTCCCAGGCGCTGAGTGCGAGCATCGATGTGAACTCTACTACGGCTCCGGGCGGTCGGGCCCTACGCCGGGTAGCTCACCGCGCCGAGATCCGACGCCGTCACGCCTCGTCTGCTCACGATGAGCTCACGGGCCCTCTCGAGGTCGTCGAACCCGCCCACGCTGAGCGCGCCGACGACGCCGCCGCCGTCGAGGTAGTAGACGCAGAACGCGCCGTCCTCGATCGATCCGGCGACGAGCTCCTCGTTCCAGCTCTCGGCCGGCCCGACGTACTCGAGCGACGTCCAGTCGGCGAGGTCGCTGAAGAAGTACGGGACGACGTCGTGGTCGACCCCCGCTCCGAGCATGTTGCGCGCGGCGGTCGCGCCCTGGCGCATCGCGACGTCCTCGTGCTCGACGCGGAGCGTGCGGCCGTGCACGACGCTGTCGTACTCGCACATGTCCCCGGCGGCGTACACGTGCTCGGCGGACGTCCGCAGGCGGCTGTCGCACAGCACCCCGCCCGCGTCGCCGAGCTCCAGACCGGCCTTGCGGGCGAGCATCACGTCCGGGGTCGCGCCGACGCCGCACACGGCGACGCTCGCGGGCAGCGACTTGCCGGAGGCCGTCCGCACGGCGGTGAGCTTGCCGTCGGTCCCCTCGAAGGCCGCGATCTCGTCCGACCCGAAGATCTCGACGCCGTGCTGCTCGAGGACGTTGCGGAAGAACACCCCGGCGCGCAGGCCGAATCCGCGCGAGAGCGGCTCGGGCTCCTGCATGAGGACCGCGACACGCTTGCCCTGCGTGGTGAGCGAGGCCGCGACCTCGCAGCCGATGTACGAGCCACCGACGCAGACGACGCGCTCGGCGGACTCCGCGTCGCGCCTGATCGCGTCCGAGTTGCCGGGGGCGCGGATGTAGTGGATGCCCTCGAGGTCGGACCCGTCGACGCCGCCGAGGCGGCGCACCATCGCGCCGGTCGCGACGAGCGCCTCGCCATAGGAGACCGTCTCCTTCGTCGAGAGCGCGGCCTCGCGGGCCGCCGTGTCGAGCGACATGACGCTCGTGCGCGTGAGGAGCTCGACGTCGTTGTCGGCGTACCAGGACTCGGAATGGACGAGCGCAGCCGCACGATCCTCGGTGCCCTGGAGGTAGCCCTTCGTCGCCGGGGGCCTGTGGTAGGGGGGGTCGAGCTCGCGTCCGACGATCGTCACGCTCCCGTCCGCGTTCTCCTCGCGGAGGGTCGCGGCGGCGGTCGCGGAGGCGACGCCCCCGCCGATGAGCAGGTAGTCAACGTGACGGTCGGCCATGGCCGCCATCCTGACAGGGCGTCAGGGATCGTGCTGAGGCACGCCGGGCCGTCCCCCCGAGCTGTCGGACGGACGCCGGCCGGAGGCCGGACCGGTCGTGGCGGGACCCGAGACGCAGGGGCGGATACGCTGCCGCCGGATGGCGCCCGCCCCGCCCCAGCCCCTGCGCACACGCGAGGCGAGCACGCGCCTCGTCGGCACCGCGGGCATCCTCGGGATGGTGCTGGCCGGGGCCTTCAGCCTCGTCGCGATCGGCTACGACGCCGATCCGGTTCTCGTCGTGCTCGCGCTCATGCTCGCCCTCGCGCCCGTCCCGCTGCTCGCGGCCGGGGTCCTGTGGCTCGACCGCTTCGAGCCGGAACCGCCACGCGCGCTCTTCTTCACCTTCGCCTGGGGCGCGACCGTCGCGTGCTTCGCCGCGCTCATCCTCAACACCGCGGGCTCGGCCGTCGTCGGCTCGGGCTGGGGCGCCGACGCAGCCGAGATCTACGGCGGCTCGATCTCAGCACCCGTCGTCGAGGAGGCCGCGAAGGGAATGGCGATCTGGCTGATCGTGCGCCGCCGACGGGAGCTCGACGGCGTCCTCGACGGCATCGTCTACGCGGGGATGGTCGGCCTCGGGTTCGCCGCGACCGAAAACGTCCTCTACTACACGCAGGGCGCCGTGGAGGACGGCGTCGAGGGGGCGCTCGTCACGTTCGCCGTGCGCGGCGTGTTCAGCCCGTTCGCCCACCCGGTGTTCACGGCGATGACCGGGATCGGCTTCGGGATCGCCGCGCGCAGCCGGTCGCGGGTGGTGCGGTTCGTCGCGCCGTGGGCGGGCCTCGGCCTCGCGATGGGCCTGCACAGCCTCTGGAACACCTCGACGCTCGGCGGCAGCACGTTCCTCGGCGTCTACCTCCTCGTGATGGTCCCCGTGTTCATCGCGATCCTCCTCGTCGCCCGTGCGGACCGCCGCCGCGAGGTCCGGGTGATCCGCCGGCACGCCCCCGCCTACATCGAGGCCGGATGGCTGCCGGCCGGGGCCGTCGACGAGCTCACGAGCCTCACGGCCCGGCGCCGGGCGCGGCGACGGGCCCGGGCGGACGGCGGGCGTGGCGCCGCGCGGCGGGTCGCGAAGGCCCAGCTCGTCGCGACCGAGCTCGCCTTCCTGCGCGATCGCCGGGAGCGCGGACTCGTCGGCGACGAGTGGCAGGACCACGAGCGCGCGGAGCTCGACCGGCTCCGTGAGCTCAGCGTCACTGCGACCGCGTGACGCATTTCCTCATGTCGGCCTTACGGAATTCTGAGGTTTCCCGTAGGCGGGGATGGGAGAACCCCGGGTCATGAGTTCGGCGCCGACGACCGTCCCTGCGCGGCCTCCCCGCCGCCTCGGCGGACTCGACGGGATACGTGGTCTCGCTGCTCTCTCGATCACGGTCCTCCACGTCTGGCTGTACACGACGACGAACAGCGCGGAGCGGTCGGGCATGGTCGACGGCGTCGTCCACGAGCTGCGCCTCGCGCTTCCGTGCTTCTTCGTCCTCTCGGGATTCCTGCTCTATCGCGGCTGGGTCGCGGCGGTGCTCGACGAGCGGGACCCCCCGAGCGTGCGCCGCTACCTCGCGGCCCGGGGGCGGCGGCTCGTGCCGGGCGCCTGGCTGTGCCTCCTCGTCGCGGGCCCGGTGCTCATCGTGCTCCTCGACGACGTCCGCGGTCTCACGGTCCCTCCGCTCGAGCTGCTGCCCCTCTTCGGGCTCTTCCTGCAGGGCTACCACCCGGACACGATCGCGACGCTCGACCCGCCGATGTGGACGCTCACGGTCGAGGCGACCTTCTACGTCGTGCTCCCCGTGCTCGCCGTCCTCGCGCTGCTTCCCGCCCGGGCCGCCGCCGGAGCGCCTCATCGCCGCGCCGCGCTCCTGCTGCCCGCCGTCGTCCTCGCGGTCGCCGGGACCCTGTTCAACGTGTGGCTCGTCGCACGCCCCGGCGACGTCGTGCTGTCGTCGAGCCTCCTCGCGCTCGCCCCGCTCTTCGCCGCCGGGATGGCCGCCGCCGCCCTCGGGCACGGCCGGACGCTCGGGCGGGGGGCGACATGGTCGCTCGTCGCAGCGGGCGCCGCGCTCGTGGTGCTCAACGGCTGGTGGCACGAGAGCGGGACCGCGGGCGCGACCGACGCGGGCCGGGTGTGGCGCGATGCGATCGCGGGCGTCGGGTTCGCCGCCGTGATCGCCGGCACCGCCCACGCCGCCCGCGCGCCGGCGCTGCTGCGCTCACGCGCACTCGAGTGGATGGGCGAGCGCAGCTACGGCATCTACCTGTGGCACATGCCCGCGATCTACTTCCTGCGCGGGGCGGAGGTTTTCCCCGAGGGCCGGACCGCGCCCGCCCTCCTCGCCGTCCTCGCCGTCACGCTGCCGATCGCCCACGCGTCGTGGACGTGGGTGGAGAAGCCGCTGCTGCTGCCGGGCGGCGTCCTCGGGCGCCGCCGGGTCCCGCGGAGCACCGCGCCCGCACGCCGGGCGCGCCCGGCCGCCGCCAGCCGCGGCGCCCCGCGGGGCGCGCGACCGTCGGAGGCCTGAGGCCAGCGCCGCGTCAGAGCGTCGCGAGGGCGGCGGCGAGCGTCGTGCTCGGGCGCATCGCCTGCGCGGTGCGCTCGGGGTCAGGATGGAAGTAGCCGCCGATGTCGACGGGCTCGCCCTGCACGGCGGCGAGCTCGGACACGATGGCCTCCTCGTCGTCGTCGAGGCGCCGGGCCAGCGGGGCGAACCGCGCGGCGAGGTCGGCGTCGTCGGACTGCGCGGCGAGCTCCCGGGCCCAGTAGAGCGCGAGGTAGAAGTGGCTGCCGCGGTTGTCGAGCTCCCGCACCTTGCGCGAGGGCGAGCGTCCCTCCTCGAGCACGCTGCCGGTCGCCCGGTCCAGCGCGTCGGCGAGGATCTTCGCCTGCCCGTTGCCCGTCTTCTCGGCGAGCATCTCCAGCGAGACCGCGAGCGCGAGGAACTCGCCGAGCGAGTCCCAGCGCAGGTGGTTCTCCTTGACGAACTGCTGCACGTGCTTGGGCGCCGACCCGCCGGCGCCCGTCTCGAACAGCCCGCCGCCGTTCATGAGCGGCACGATCGAGAGCATCTTCGCGCTCGTCCCCAGCTCGAGGATCGGGAAGAGATCCGTGAGGTAGTCACGAAGCACGTTGCCGGTGACGGAGATCGTGTCCTCCCCCCGGCGGGCGCGGTCGAGCGTGAACCGGGTCGCGTCGGCGACGGAGAGGATCTCGATCTGCAGGCCGTCGGTGTCGAGCGCCTCGAGGGCGGGGCGCACCTTCTTCAGCAGCTCCGCGTCGTGCGGGCGGGTCTCGTCGAGCCAGAAGACAGCGGGCGCGCCGGTCGCGCGGGCCCGGTCGACGGCGAGCCTCACCCAGTCCTGGACCGCGGCGTCCTTGCACTGGCACATGCGCCAGATGTCGCCCTCGGAGACCTCGTGCTCCATGAGCGCGGTGCCCGCGCCGTCGACGACGCGGACCGACCCGTCGGCGGGGATCTCGAACGTCTTGTCGTGCGAGCCGTACTCCTCGGCCTTCTGCGCCATGAGCCCCACGTTCGGCGTCGTGCCCATCGTGGTGGGGTCGAACGCGCCGTGCTCCCGGCAGTGGTCGACGGTCTCGGCGTAGAGCGCCGCGTACGACGAGTCGGGGATCACGAACTTCGTGTCCTGCAGCGCGTCGTCGGCGTTCCACATCTGCCCCGACGTCCGGATCGCGGCCGGCATCGACGCGTCGATGATCACGTCGCTCGGGACGTGGAGGTTCGTGATGCCCTTGCTCGAGTCGACCATCGCGATGTCCGGGCCCTCGGCGAGCGCGGCGTCGATGGCGGCCTGCGCCTCAGGGTGGGACGACACGAGCGACGCGAGCCCGTCGTTGGGGTTCGCGTCGGGGTACTGCGCGTAGAGGTCGGGGAAGTACGCGCGGACGGCGTGGCCGAAGATGATCGGGTCGGAGACCTTCATCATCGTCGCCTTGAGGTGGACGGAGAAGAGCACGCCCTGCTCCTTCGCCTCCGCGATCTGCGCGGCGAGGAACTCCTGCAGCGCGGCACGACGCATGACGGAGGCGTCGATGACCTCGCCCTCCAGCACGTCGGTCGTCTCCTTGAGGACCGTGACCGTCCCGTCGGAGGCGACGTGCTCGATGCGCACGGCGCCGGCTTGCGCGATCGTCACCGACTGCTCGCTATGGCGGAAGTCCCCGTCGCTCATCGTCGCGACGTGCGAGCGCGTGTCCTTCGACCACTCGCCCATCGAGTGCGGGTGCGAGCGCGCGAACGCCTTCACCGACGCGGGGGCGCGACGGTCGGAGTTGCCCTCGCGCAGCACGGGGTTCACCGCGCTGCCCTTCACCTTGTCGTAGCGGGCGCGCGCGTCGCGCTCGGCGTCCGTCGAGGGAGCCTCGGGGTAGTCGGGGATCGCGAAGCCCTGACCCTGCAGCTCCTTGACCGCCGCCTTGAGCTGCGGGACGGAGGCGCTGATGTTCGGCAGCTTGATGATGTTCGCCTCGGGCGTCTTGGCGAGATCGCCGAGCTCGGCGAGGGCGTCCGGGACCCGCTGGTCGTCGGCGAGATGCTCGGGGAACTGGGCGAGGATGCGCCCGGCGAGCGAGATGTCGCGGAGCTCGATCTCGACGCCCGCCGCACCGGCGAAGGCCTCGACGATCGGGAGGAGCGACTGGGTCGCGAGTGCCGGCGCCTCGTCGGTGTGCGTGTAGATGATCTTCATGCGTGTCCGGTTTCAGGTGAGGTCGTCAGGGAGGCCGACACGCTAGTACATGTCGCCGCACGCTCCGGTCGGGGCGCGGCCGTCGTCCTCGCCGCTCGTTGGGAGCGCGTCGGGCCCCGCGTGCCCGGTGATCGGCGACCCCCGGCATGGTTTCGTCCGGCCGGAGGGACGTTCCCGCGGGAACGTCGGACCCCCGCGACAGGAGAAGCGAGGCCGCGCGGACCTTGCCGGCGTGGGTGACTGACGAAACGTGTGGATATCACCCGAAACGTAAGGGACCCCCGCCCGGAGCCCCGGCCGCTACGCGCGCCGGTAGCGCTCGAACACGACGCGCCCGCCGAACGTCCGCGACTCGATGAGCTCCAGCGGGACGGGCGCGGTGACCGGCGGCAGGAACGGCGTGCCGCCGGCGATGAACCCGTCCGCCGAGACGCCCATGGAGGAGAGCAACATGCCGGCGACCTCTCTCAGTCGGTGATCGATGCGTGGAAGCGGGTGACCGCGAGGGGCGCGCAGACGAGCACGATCGCGCCCGCCCAGATCACCGTGTAGAGGATGGGGTGCTCGACCGGCCAGGCGGCATCGGGCGCCGCGATCGCCCCCGGGTTGTCGAACAGGTCGCGCAGCGAGCTCGCGAGCGAGGAGACCGGGTTCCACTCCGCGAAGGTCCGCAGCACGCCGGGGAGCGTCGGCGTCGGCACGAACGTGCTCGCGATGAAGGTGAGCGGGAACAGGACCGTGAAGCCCACGCCCTGCACGGCCTCCGGTGTCGGGAGGATGCTCCCCAGGAGGATCCCGACCCAGATCATCGAGAACCCGAACAGGAACATCAGGCCGAAGCCGGCGAGCGTGTCGAGCAGCGGCCCGTTCGGCTGCCAGCCGATGATCAGGCCGCAGACCGACATGAGCACGATCGGCAGGACGGTCTTGATCATGTTCGCCACGGCGTGCCCGCCGAGAACCGCGCCGCGGGCCATCGGCAGCGAGCGGAAGCGGTCGATCGCACCGTTGCTGCGGTCCGCCGCGAGGCCCATGGCGACCCCGAAGGCGACGAAGATGATCGTCTGGGCGAAGATCCCGCCCATGAGGAACTCCTTGTAGTCGCCCTCCCCCGGGACGGTGATCGCCCCGCCGAAGACGTAGGCGAACAGGAGCACGAACATGATCGGCTGGAACGTCGCGTCGGCGAGCACCTCCGGCTGGCGGCGCATGTGGAGCACGCCGCGGCGCGCGATCACCCACACGTCGGAGAGGGCGTGTCTCACGCCGGCACCTCCTCGGCGGCGTCCGGGGCGGCGGCGTGGCCGGTGAGCGTGAGGAACACGTCGTCGAGCGAGGGCTGGTGGAGCCCGAGGTCCTCGATCGCGATCCCCTCCTGCGAGAGCGCCGTCGCGAGCGCGGCGACCGCGTCGACGCCCTGGGCGGTCGGCGCCGAGACGGTCCGTCGTCCCGCATCGACGTGCGCGTCGGCTCCGGCGACGCGGGCCATGATCGCGGCCGCGGCGGGAAGGTCCGCCGCGTCGACGGGGACGACGACGAGCTGGTCCCCTCCGATCTGCCGCTTGAGCGACCGGGAGTCGCCGCGGGCGATGACGCGCCCGTGGTCGATGACGACGATGTCGTCGGCGAGGCGGTCGGCCTCCTCGAGGTACTGCGTCGTGAGCATGAGCGTCGACCCGTCGTCGACGAGCCCGTCGAGGACGTCCCACAGCTCGTTGCGCGCCCGCGGGTCGAGCCCTGTGGTCGGCTCGTCGAGGAACAGCACCTCGGGCCGGGCGACGAGCGTCGCGGCGAGGTCGAGGCGGCGGCGCATGCCGCCCGAGTACTCCTTCGCGACGCGGTCCCCGGCGTCGATGAGCGTGAACTGCTCGAGCAGCTCGTCGGCACGGCGGCGGGACGTCGATCTTCCGAGGTGGTGCAGCTCGCCGATCATGACGAGGTTCTCGCGGCCGGTGAGCAAGCCGTCGACCGTCGCGTCCTGCGCGGCGAGGCCGATCCGCCGACGCACCTCGGTCGCCTCCCTGACGACGTCGCGGCCCGCGACGACGGCGCGACCGGCGCTCGGCGTGGCGAGCGTCGTGAGCATCCGCACGGTCGTCGTCTTGCCGGCGCCGTTGGGCCCGAGCATCGCGCAGACCGAGCCCGCCGGGACGTCGAGGTCGACGCCCGCGACGGCGACGGTCTCGCCGTAGTTCTTCACGAGGCCCTCGGCCCGGATCGCGTGCGTGGCGGAGGTCATGATCGATGCGAAAGGAAAGCACACCGGCCATAAATTTGCATTCACTTCAAATTTGAGCTGACCCCACCCAGCGCTTATGCTGCACACGGTGCCCGATCCCGTCGCCGACGCCGATGTCCCCGTGCCGCCCGGACTGAGGGAGCGCAAGAAGCAGCGGATGCGGGACCTGCTCTCCGACACCGCCACCGGGCTCTTCATGGAACGGGGATTCGAGGCCGTGACGATCGCCGAGATCGCGGCGGCCTGCGACGTCTCCCCCGGGACGATCTTCAACTACTTCCCGACGAAGGAGGACCTCTTCTATGACCGCATCGACGAGGTCCTCGACCGCGTGTGCGAGGCGATCACGACCCGCCCCGCCGGGACGACGGTGACCGAGGCGGTCGCCGCCGCCTACGCGACCGGCCCCGCGCCCCTTCCCGGCCTCGACTGGTCGCTGCTGCGCGACCCCGACCTCTACGCGCAGTTCGCCGCGTGGCGCCGGGTGGAGGCCGAGTCACCGTCCCTCGCCGCCCGCCGGATGGTCATCTACGAGCAGTGGACCGTCCGGATCGCAGAGACGCTGCGCCGCGAGCTCGCGCTGTCGCCACGTGACCCGGCCGCCGACGCGATCGCGGTCCTCCTCCTGTCCGCGATCGGCCTGCGTGACCGCGTGCTCACCGCGGCGTTGCTCGAGGGCGCGTCCGCCCGTGAGGTCCGCCGCCGCGTCCGGGTCGTCGCACAGGATGCGTTCGCCCGCGTCGGGCGGGCGTGCGCGGACGTCGATCCGCCACGATGAGCCGGCGGTCGCCCCGGCCCGGAGACGACGAAGGGCCCGGACGGCGGTCCGGGCCCCTCCTCAGGTGCGACGTCGCCGCGAGGGCGGGACGCTCCTCCGGCTCAGATGGAGCGGACGTTGACGGCCTTGGGGCCCTTGTCGCCCGGCTCGGCGTCGAACTCGACCTTCGCGCCCTCGGCGAGGGTGCGGAATCCGTCGGCGACGATCGCCGTGTGGTGGACGAACAGATCCTTGCCAGGATCATCCGGCGTGATGAAACCGAATCCCTTGTCGTCGCTGAACCACTTCACGGTGCCGGTGGCCATCTGGGGTACCTCCACGGAATGGTGCGTGCTGCGCGCGAAGGTGCAGATGAAGCAACGTCGGGCCCGGCACTGCAGGGTTTGGCGCCCGATCTTCGCTCGGGCATTTTACGCCGTCAACGCTACCAGCACCCGTCAAGTGCGACCGTGATTTTCTCGTCACCCGCGGGGGCCCGGAAGCGCCCGTCGGCCGTGACGTACCCTGGCTGACCGATGGAGCTCGTTCCCGGACAACCGAACGTCGAGCTCCGCCCCGGTCCCTCCGGGGAACCCGTCGTCGTCCTCTCCTTCCCCTACCGGCCGGAGATCGTCGACGCCGCGCGCCGCATCCCCGACCGGCGGTTCGACTGGGAGACCCGCGAGTGGTCGGCCCCCGCGACCGACTGGGCGGGCGCCCACGTCGCCGACATCCTCGCCCGCTTCCCGGAGCTCGAGCCGAGTGCGACCGTGTCCCGCTGGCTCTCGACCGTGGCGACCCGCTGGACCGGGACCGTGACCGCGGTCGAGCACGACGGGACGTGCGCGCTGGTGCTGCGGACGAGGATCGGGACGCTCCCGGGGCCGGTCGCCGCCCTCGCGACCGAGACCGGTGCCCTGGAGCA
>JBFIDS010000038.1:0-14174 GCA_041603715.1 Paraconexibacter sp.
CGGTCATGCCGCGGATGTTCATGGCGCTGCGGCGCGAGGACGCGACGCCGATCCTCGAGATCCTCGAGCGCACCCCGGCGATTCCCGACAACTGCCAATGGGGCCTGTTCCTGCGCAACCACGACGAGCTGACGCTCGAGATGGTGACCGACGAGGAACGCGACTACATGTACGCCGAGTACGCGAAGGACCCGCGGATGAAGCTCAACCTCGGGATCCGCCGTCGTCTCGCGCCGCTGCTCGACAACGGTCGCGACGAGATCGCGCTGCTCACGGCGATCCTGTTCTCGCTGCCGGGCTCACCGGTCCTCTACTACGGCGACGAGATCGCGATGGGGGACAACTTCTACCTCGGTGACCGCGATGGCGTGCGCACCCCGATGCAGTGGACGGGCGATCGCAACGGCGGCTTCAGCCGGGCGGACTTCGCGCAGCTGTACGCGCCGCCGCTCATGGACCCGGTGTACGGCTTCCAGGCCGTCAACGTGGAGGCGCAGCTCCGCACGCCGACGTCGCTCCTGCGCTGGCTGCGGCGCTTCATCGCGCTGCGCAAGGAGCATCCGGTGTTCGGGCTCGGGACCTACGAGCCGCTGCAAGTGTCGAACTCGCGCATCTTCGCGCACATCCGCCGGCACGCCGA
This sequence comes from Paraconexibacter sp., assembly GCA_041603715.1. Classification (GTDB taxonomy): domain Bacteria; phylum Actinomycetota; class Thermoleophilia; order Solirubrobacterales; family Solirubrobacteraceae; genus Paraconexibacter. The sequence goes on from JBFIDS010000038.1 coordinate 641, forward strand.
CGACGTGATCCTGTGCGTGCACAACGTCGCGCGATCCGCGCAGGCCGTCGAGCTCGACCTGTCGGCCTACGAGGGGCACTGGCCCGTCGAGATGCTCGGCCGCACGCAGTTCCCGCGGATCGGCGAGCTGCCCTATCTGCTCACCCTCGCCCCGCGCGGCTTCTTCTGGTTCCAGCTCACCCCGCCGGCGGAGGACGCCGACGAGGCCGAGGGTGACCGGGACCGCGCCGGCGAGGAGCCGCGCTCGGGTCCGCCGCGCTCGCCGGCCCGGAACCACGACGGAGGACGCGCATGACCCCGATCACGGATCTCATCGGCGAGGACACGCTCCAGGAGTACGTCACGGCCCAGCGCTGGTTCGGCTCGAAGTCGCGCGAGGTCGCCGGCATGTCGGTGGTCGAGTCGATCCGGCTCTCGGAGGCCGACCCGCACCTGTCGCTCGCGATCGTCGAGGTCCGGTTCCACCCGGGCACGCACGAGCTCTACCAGGTCCCGATCGGCCGCCGCCCCCGCGCGGAGGGCTGGGGGGAGGGCGTCATCTGCGAGACCGACGAGCACGTCCTCTACGACGCGATGACCGACCCGGCGTTCGTGCGCGAGCTCATGCGCCTCGTCGTCGCGGGCGCCGACGTGCAGGCGGAGGCCGGGATCGTGGAGTTCCGCTCCCCGGCCGAGGGGGGCGCGCTCGTGCCCGACACCGTCCGGCCGCTCGGGGCCGAGCAGTCGAACTCCTCCGTCGTCCTCGACGAGAAGCTCGTCCTCAAGGCGTTCCGGCGCCTCGGCGCGGGGGTCAACCCCGAGCTCGAGATGCTGCGCTTCCTCGAGGAGCACGGCTTCGCGCACATCGCCCCGGTCCGCGGCTGGTACGCGCACACCGGGCGGCTGATCGACGCGACCCTCGGGATCGTCCAGCCCTACGTCAGCGGTGCGACGGACGGCTGGGACCTCGCGCTGCAGTCCCTCGCCTCCGAGGATCCCGGGCGCTTCGTGGCCCACGCGAGCCGCCTCGGCGAGGTGACCGGGGCGATGCACACCGCCCTCTCCTCCGATCCCCACGACGAGGCCTTCGCGGCCGAGGAGACCTCGACCGAGGCGCTCGGCCTGCTCACGGCCACCGTCGATGAGGAGATCGAGCGCGTGTTCCGCGACCTGCCCGAGGACATGGCGGAGCTCGAGCCCCTCGTGGGACGGGCCCAGGAGGTCCGCGAGCGGCTCGGGACCCTCACTGTCGGCTCCGCCGGTCGCACGATCCGCCATCACGGCGACTACCACCTCGGCCAGGTCCTCCTCGACCCCGCGGGCGACTGGATCGTCCTCGACTTCGAGGGCGAGCCCGCCCGCACGCTCGCCGAGCGCCGCGCGAAGCGCTCGCCCCTGCGCGACGTCGCGGGGATGCTGCGGTCCTTCGCCTACGCGGCGACCGCCTCGCGGATCCTCCACGACGCGGCCGCCCCGGACGGCTGGGAGGACGACGTCCGCGACGCGTTCCTCACCGGGTACCTCGAGACCGCGGACGAGGGGCTGCTGCCGCCGGGACGCGTGAACGTCGAGCGGCTGCTCAATGTCTTCGAGCTGGAGAAGGCCGTCTACGAGCTGCGCTACGAGCTCGACCACCGGCCCGACTGGGTCTCGATCCCGGTCGCCGGCATCCTCCGTCTGCTCGAGACCACGGAGGAGGTCGCATGAGCCCCCGGCGCACCCCCGCGTCATCGTCCTCGGCGACGAACGGCGCACGCGATTTCGCGCCCACCCTCGGCGAGCTCGACCTGCACCTCGCCGGCGAGGGGCGCCACGAGGACATCTACGAGCGCCTCGGCGCGCATCCCCGGACCGTCGACGGCACCGAGGGCGTCGCCTTCGCGGTCTGGGCTCCCAACGCGACGGCCGTCGCGGTCGTCGGCGACTTCAACGACTGGGACGCCGAGCGCGACCCGCTGCGGGCGCTCGGCTCCAGCGGGATCTGGGAGCGCTTCGTGCCGGGCGTGCCCGTCGGCAGCGCCTACAAGTTCGCGATCACGACCCGCGAGGGGGAGGTGCGACTCAAGGCGGACCCGTACGCGCGCTGCGCGCAGGCGCCACCCGGAACCGACTCCGTGGTCACCGCGAGCACGCACGAGTGGCGGGACGCCGGGTGGCTCGCGCGGCGCGCGGAGGGCCGGCCGCACCGCGAGCCGATGTCCGTGCTCGAGGTCCACCTCGGCTCCTGGCGCCGCGATCCGGCCAACCCCGACGAGCCGCTCTCCTACACGCAGCTCGCCACGGAGCTGGCCGCCTACGCGACCGACATGGGCTTCACCCACGTCGAGCTCCTCCCCGTGATGGCCCACCCGTTCAGCGGCTCGTGGGGGTACCAGGTCTCCGGGTACTTCGCGCCCGACGCGCGCCACGGCGACCCCGACGACTTCCGGTCGCTCGTCGACACGCTCCACGAGGCGGGCATCGGCGTCCTCCTCGACTGGGTTCCAGCGCACTTCCCCAAGGACGACTGGGCGCTCGCGCGCTTCGACGGCACCTCCCTCTACGAGCACGAGGACCCGCGCCGCGGCGAGCACCGCGACTGGGGGACGCTCATCTTCAACACGGGTCGCAACGAGGTGCGCAACTTCCTGCTCGCGAGCGCGCTCTTCTGGCTGCGCGAGATGCACGCGGACGGCCTGCGCGTCGACGCCGTCGCCTCGATGCTCTACCTCGACTACTCGCGGGAGTCGGGGGAGTGGGTCCCCAACGAGCACGGGGGCCGGGAGGATCTCGAGGCGGTCGCGTTCCTGCGTGAGCTCAACGAGGTCGTCCACGCCCGCGAGCCGGGCGTCATCTCGGCGGCCGAGGAGTCGACCGCCTGGCCGGGCGTCTCGCGGCCCACGCACGTCGGCGGGCTCGGCTTCGGCTTCAAGTGGAACATGGGGTGGATGCACGACACCCTCGGGTACTTCGGGCAGGATCCCGTGCATCGCCGCTACCACCACCACGCGCTCACGTTCAGCCTGATGTACGCCTTCAGCGAGAACTTCGTGCTGCCGCTCAGCCACGACGAGGTCGTGCACGGCAAGGGGTCGATCCTCACGCGGATGCCCGGGGACCGCTGGCAGCAGCTCGCCAACGTCCGCGCGCTCTACGCGTACATGTGGGCGCACCCGGGCAAGAAGCTCCTGTTCATGGGCAACGAGTTCGCGCAGGAGGCCGAGTGGGCCCACGACCGGTCGCTCGACTGGCACCTCCTCGAGGACGCCGGTCACGCCGGCGTGCAGTCGCTCGTGCGGGAGCTCAACCACGTCTACCGCGACGTCCCGGCCCTGTGGCAGCGCGACGACGACGGCACCGCGTTCCGCTGGCTCGAGGCCGGCGACGCCGAGCACAACGTCATCGCCTTCCTCCGCGAGGGCGACCCCGGGACCGATCCGGTCGTGTGCGTCTGCAACCTCTCGCCGGTCCCGCGCGAGGGCTACCGCGTCGGGTTCCCCCGCGGCGGGCGCTGGCGCGAGGCGCTCAACTCCGACGAGGGTCGCTTCGGGGGCACGGGGACCACGAACGGCTCCGTCGACGTCGACGGCCAGCCCTGGCACGACCAGCCGACCTCCGCCGCCCTCTCGCTGCCGCCGCTCGCCGTGCTGTGGCTCGTGCCGGACGGCGAGCGTTGAGCGGCCCGGCGCAGCTCCCGTTCGAGCGCCCGCTCGGACCGACCGTCCTGCCGGACGGCCGGGTCCGCTTCCGCGTGTGGGCGCCGAAGCCGCGATCGGTCGCGATCCGCCTGGGCTCCGGCGACCATCCGCTCGCCGACGTCGGCCACGGCGTGTGGGAGGGCGAGATCGAGGCCGCGGCCGGGGACGACTACTGGGTGATCGCGGACGGGCGCCGCTTCCCGGACCCGTGCACCCGCCATCAGCCCAAGGGCCTGCGCGGTCCCTCGCGGATCGTCGACCCCGCGGCGTTCTCATGGACCGACGAGGCGTGGGGCGGCCTGCACCTGCGCGACGCCGTCATCTACGAGCTGCACGTCGGGACCTTCACCGAGGAGGGCACGTTCGACGCCGCGATCGCCGAGCTTCCGCGGCTTGCCGGGCTCGGGGTCACCGCGATCGAGCTCATGCCGGTCGCCGAGTTCCCGGGGCGCCACGGCTGGGGCTACGACGGCGTGTACCTGTGGAGCGCCCACAGCGCCTACGGCGGGCCCGAGGGATTCGCCCGGCTCGTCGACGCCGCCCACGCCCATGGGATCGGCGTCGTCCTCGACGTCGTCCTCAACCACGTCGGCGCCTCGGGGGAGCGCGCGCTGCGCGCGTTCGGCCCCTACTTCACCGACCGCTACTCGACGTTCTGGGGCGAGGCGCTCAACTACGACGGCGAGGACAGCGGGGGCGTGCGCGAATGGGCGCTGCAGAGCATCGAGTCGTGGGTGCGTGATCTCCACGTCGACGGCCTGCGGCTCGACGCCATCCACGCGATCTTCGACGGCTCCGCCCGCCCGATCCTCGCCGAGCTCGCCGACCGCGTGAGGGCGCAGGACCCGCGGGCGCTCGTCATCGCCGAGTCGGGACGCAACGACCCGCAGGTCGTCCGCCCCCCGGCGCTCGGCGGGCTCGGCCACGACGCCGCGTGGGCCGACGACTTCCACCACGCGCTGCGCACGCTGCTCACGGGAGAGCGCGACGGCTACTACGAGGAGTTCGGCGCGGTCGCCGACCTCGCGAAGGCCTGGCGGGTCCCGCACGTCCACGACGGGGGGTACTCGACGTTCCGCCGCCGCCGGTTCGGTGCGCCGGCCGCCGACGTCCCGCCCGAGCGGTTCGTCGTCTTCTCGGCCAACCACGACCAGGTCGGCAACCGCGCGCTCGGCGACCGCCTGGAGCGCAAGGTGCGCCCGCTCGCCGCGTTCTGCACGCTGCTCTCGCCGTTCACCCCGATGCTCTTCATGGGGGAGGAATACGGGGAGGACGCCCCGTTCCAGTTCTTCAGCGACCACATCGACAAGCGCATCGCGAAGGCGACGCGCGAGGGTCGTCGGCGGGAGTTCGCCGCGTTCGCGGCGTTCTCCGGCGAGGAGGTCCCCGATCCCCAGGACCCGGCGACCTTCGCCGCCTCGAAGCTCACGCGCAAGGCCGACCGCGCCCTCGCTCGGCTCCACGCCGACCTCCTCGTGCTGCGGCGCGAGATCACGGCGGTCGCCCCCGGGCCCGCCGAGGTCACCGGCTTCGAGGAGCATGCCCGCTGGCTGCGCGTGCGCCGCGGCCCCTACGAGATCGTCATGAGCTTCGCCACGAGAACCCAGGAGATCCCCGTGTCCGGCACCGAGACGGTCCTCTCGACCGCGCCGACGGCCGTCAAGGACGGCCGCTTGACGCTGCGGCCGCGCAGCGGGGCGGTCCTGCGATGAGCGAGCCCGCGTGGCCCGGACGGCCGTTCCCGCTCGGCGCGACCCTCGAGGGCGACGGCACGAACTTCTCGCTGTTCTCGGAGAACGCCGAGCGCGTCGTGCTGTGCCTGTTCGACGAGGACGGCAACGAGCAGCAGATCGACGTCACCGAGATCACCGCGCACACCTGGCACTGCTTCGTCCCGGGCGTCGGCCCGGGCCAGCGCTACGGCTACCGCGTCCACGGCCCCTACGACCCGGCCGCCGGCCACCGCTTCAACCCGGCCAAGCTGCTCATCGACCCGTACGCGAAGGCGATCGAGGGCGGGGTCGACTTCGGCTCGGCGAACATCCTGCCCTACACGCCCGATCCCGACGGGGGGGAGGACCTCGACCTCGAGCCCGACGACGAGGACGACGCCCCGGCCATCCCGAAGTGCATCGTCATCGACCCGTCCTTCGACTGGGAGGGCGACGTGCGCCTCGAGCGTCCGTGGTCGGAGACCGTAATCTACGAGACGCACGTCAAGGGCTTCACCAAGCAGCTCGAGACGCTTCCCGAGGACCTCCGTGGCACGTACGCGGGGCTCGCGAGCGACGAGGCGATCGCCTACCTGCAGGACCTCGGCGTCACGGCCGTCGAGCTGCTCCCCGTCCACCACATCATCGACGAGTCGTTCCTCTTCGAGCGCGGGCTCTCCAACTACTGGGGCTACTCGTCGATCGGCTTCCTCGCCCCACACTCCGAGTACTCGGCCTCCGGCCGCCGCGGCGAGCAGGTCAACGAGTTCAAGGGCATGGTGAAGGCCCTGCACCGCGCCGGGATCGAGGTGATCCTCGACGTCGTCTACAACCACACGGCCGAGGGCAACCACCTCGGGCCGGTCCTCAGCTTCCGCGGCGTCGACAACGCCACCTACTACCGCCTCGTGCCCGACGACCCGCGGCACTACATGGACTACACGGGGACGGGGAACACGCTCAACGCCGTGGAGCCCGAGGTGCTGCGGCTCATCATGGACTCGCTGCGCTACTTCGTCATCGACTGCCACGTCGACGGCTTCCGCTTCGACCTCGCCTCTGCGCTCGCCCGCGGCCTCTACGACGTCGACCGCCTCTCGGCGTTCTTCGACACGATCCACCAGGACCCCGTGCTCTCGCAGGTCAAGCTCATCGCCGAGCCCTGGGACGTCGGCCCCGGCGGCTACCAGGTGGGGAACTTCCCGGTGCTGTGGTCGGAGTGGAACGGCCCCTACCGCGATGTCGTGCGCGACTTCTGGCGCGGCGAGGCGCACATCTCGGAGTTCGCGTCGCGCTTCGCGGGCTCGAGCGACCTCTACGGGGACGGGCGCAAGCCGTTCGCGAGCGTGAACTTCGTCACTGCCCACGACGGCTTCACGCTCGCCGACCTCACCGCCTACAACGAGAAGCACAACGAGGAGAACCTCGAGGACGGCCGCGACGGGACGGACGACAACCGGTCGTGGAACTGCGGGGCCGAGGGGCCGACCGACGACAAGGACGTCATCGCCCTGCGCTGGCGCCAGCGGCGCAACCTCCTCGCGACGCTCCTCCTGTCACAGGGGGTGCCGATGCTCCTCGGCGGCGACGAGATGGCCCGCACGCAGGGCGGGAACAACAACGCCTGGTGCCAGGACAACGAGGTCTCGTGGTTCGACTGGGAGCTGGGGCCGGAGGCGTGCCGCCTGCAGGACTTCACGCGCCGGCTCCTCACCCTGCGCCGCGAGGAGCCCGTGTTCCGCCGGGAGCGGTTCCTCGAGGGCGACGATGCGGACTCCGTGCTCCCCGACATCTGGTGGTTCCGCCTCGACGGTCGGCGGATGACGCGGCGCCAGTGGAACGACGAGGACCTCAGGTGGCTCGGCGTCTTCCTCAACGGCTCGAGCACCGGGACGTACGACCGCCGGGGCCGCGTCGTCGAGGGGGCCTCGTTCCTCTGCTTCCTCAACGCGAGCGAGCACGACGTCGAGTTCCAGCTGCCCGCGGCGCGGTTCGGGGCGACCTGGACCCTCGAGTTCGCGACCGCCGACCCGGCGGCAGCGCCGGGTTCCCGGCACTTCCGCGCCCGCCAGTACCTGTTCGTGTCGTCGCGATCACTCACCCTGTTGAGGCGCGCATGAGGCCGCTGCGCGCGACCTACCGGCTGCAGCTCGGCCCGGACCTCGACCTCGCCGCCGCGCAGGCGCTCCTGCCCTACCTCGACGACCTCGGGATCTCGCACCTCTACCTCTCGCCGATCTGGCAGGCGCGGGAGGGGTCCACCCACGGCTACGACGTCGTCGACCCGGCCGCGGTGTCGGACGTCCTCGGTGGGGAAGAGGGGCTGAGGGCACTCGCCGCGGCCGCCCACGCCCGCGGCATGGGGCTGATCGTCGACGTCGTCCCCAACCACATGGCGACCGACGAGGCCAACCGCTTCTGGAACGACCCCGCGCTGCGCCCGACGTTCTTCGACATCGACGAGACGAGCGGGTCGCACCGCCGCTTCTTCGACATCGACGAGCTCGCCGGGGTCCGCCAGGAGGACCCCGAGGTCTTCGCCGCCACCCACGCGAAGGTCATCGAGCTGGTCCGGGACGGCGTCGTGGACGGCATCCGCGTCGACCACCCCGACGGACTCACCGACCCCGCCGGCTACCTGCACGCCCTGCGGGAGCACGGCGTGGAGCACGTCTGGGTCGAGAAGATCCTCGAGGCCGGCGAGAAGCTGCGCGACTGGCCGACCGCGGGCACGACCGGCTACGAGTTCTGCGTCGACGTGCAGTCGCTCTTCGTCGACCCGGCCGGTGAGGAGGCCCTCACCGAGCTGTGGGAGGGGCTCAGCGGCGACCTGCGCCCGTTCGCCGACTGGGCGGCGGAGGCGAAGGCCGAGCAGGCCGCGACGACCTTCACGCGCGAGGTGGAGCGACTGCGGGCGGTCGCCGACGTCCCCGGGGCGCGCGAGGCGCTGAGCGACCTGCACGTCTACCGGACCTACGTCGAGCCCCGCCGCGGCGCCGTCGACGACGAGGACCGCGCCGCCGTCGCACACCTCCCCGAGACGATCCGGCGCGCCGTGCTCCTCGAGGACCGCGACGTCCCCGGGGAGTGGGTCTCGCGGTTCCAGCAGACGACCGCGCCGGTGATGGCCAAGGGCGTCGAGGACACCGCGTTCTACCGCTACCTGCGGCTCCTCGCGCTCAACGAGGTGGGAGGGGACCCCGGACGCTTCGGCCTGTCGGTCGAGGGCTTCCACGCCGCGAACCTCGAGCGGGCGCGCCGCTTCCCGCGCACGCTGCTCGCGACGAGCACGCACGACACGAAGCGTTCGGGCGACGTGCGCGCCCGGATCGGCGCGCTCTCCGGGCTCGGGGAGGAGTGGGCGGGTGCGGTGCGTCGCTGGCGCGCGGACAACGTCGGCCTGCGCGACGACCCCGATGGCGCCCCGACCCCGGCCGAGGAGCTGCTCGTCTACCAGACCCTGATCGGCGCGTGGCCGATCGGGCTCGACCGCCTCGAGCCGTACCTCATCAAGGCGATGCGGGAGGCCAAGCAGGGCAGCAGCTGGGTCGAGCCCGACGAGGCCCACGAGGAGGCGGTCCTGCGGTTCGTGCGCCGGCTCCTCGACCACGGGCCGTTCCGCTACGGCTTCGACGGCTGGGCGGCGCGGGTCGACGACGTCGGCGCGCGCGCATCGCTCGGTCAGGTGCTCCTGAAGCTCACGTGCCCGGGCGTGCCGGACGTCTACCAGGGCGACGAGCTGCCGTTCCTCGCACTCGTCGATCCCGACAACCGCCGGCCGGTCGACTGGGACGCCCGCCGCGACGCGCTCACGCAGGTGGGGGCCGGCGCGACGCCCTCGCGCGACCTCGCCAAGCTCCACCTCGTCCGCACGGCCCTCGCACTGCGCGCCGCGCTGCCCGACGCGTTCTCCGGCACGTACACCCCGATCCCCGCCGGGGAGGAGGTCTGCGCGTTCCTGCGCGGTGATGACGTCCTCGTCGTCGTCGCGGTCCGCGAGTCGGCGACGGGGATCGAGGGATGGACGCTGCCGCCCGCCGCGGCCGGCCGCTGGCGCGACGTCCTCGGCGGCGGGGAGTACGAGCTGCCGGGCGGTGCGAGCGTCGGCGCCGTGCTGGGGCCCGACGGGCGCGCGCTCCTGCGGCGCGTCGCGGATTAGCGCCAGGACCGGAGGATCGGCCGCTGCATGCGCACGCTGAGCCGTCCCGGGACGGCTCGGCGTTCCCTCACCTCAGGGTCGGCCGTCTCCGACCGCGCGGGTCCTCGCCTAGGATTCGCCGTCGTGGCGTCTCGCGTCCTCATCCTCACCTGGGAGTACCCGCCGATCGTGGAGGGCGGTCTCGCCCGTCACGCGCGCAAGCTCTCCGAGCAGCTCGTCCGCGACGGCGTCGAGGTCCACGTCCTCACGCGCGGCGACCAGGCGCGGCCGGTCCGGGAGGAACGCCACGGGGTGATCGTGCACCGGGTCCCCGAGCCGACGTACCCGGCGGGGCTCACCGAGTTCGTCGCGTGGGTCGGGCAGCTGAACGTCGACCTGCTCGAGGCGGGGAGAGCGCTCACCGCCGAGCTCGACTTCGACGTCGTCCACGGACACGACTGGCTCGTGGCCGCCGCTTCGAAGCGCCTCGCCGACGCGATCGGCCGGCCGTTCGTCGCGACGGTGCATGCCACCGAGTTCGGCCGCCACCAGGGCTGGGTCCACGTCGCCCCGCAGTCCGACATCCACCGCGCCGAGCGCTGGATGGTCCACCTCGCCGACCAGGTGATCGTGTGCTCGCACTACATGCGCGGGCACGTCGCCGACATCTTCGGGGTCGACGAGTCGCGGATCGCGGTGATCCCCAACGGCATCGACCCCGGGGACCTCGTCCCCACGGCCGACGTCGAGACGCTCCGCGCGCGGTTCGCGCGGCCCCACGAGCGGCTCGTCCTCCTCGTCGGCCGGCTCGTCTACGAGAAGGGCTTCCAGGTCGCGCTCGACGCGCTCCCGGGCGTCATCGAGAACGTCGGGAACCTGCGGTTCCTCGTCGCCGGGTCCGGCACCGCCGACCAGGAGCTGCGCGCCCAGGCGACGCGCCTCGGCCTCGACGCCCACGGCGAGTTCCTCGGATGGATCGGCGACGACGCCCTTCACTCGCTCTACCGGATCGCCGATCTCACGGTCGTGCCCTCGCTCTACGAGCCGTTCGGCCTCGTCGCGCTCGAGGCGATGGCGTCGGACTGCCCGTGCATCGTCGCGGACACCGGGGGTCTTCGCGAGGTCGTGCCGCCCGGCGAGCGGGTCGGGCTGCGCTTCAACGGGGGCGACGCCGAGCACCTCGGCGTGATGATCGAGCGCGTGCTCACCGACGTGGAGCTACGGGACCGTCTCGTCGTCCAGGCGCGGGAGCACGTTCTGAAGTTCGACTGGGTCGACGTCGCCCGCCAGACCCGCGCGATCTATGACGGGCTGCCGACGAGCCGTACCGTCCGCACCGCCTGACGCCTCGGACCGCGCTCAGCGGCCCGCGCCGATCGTCGCAGCATCGGCGATCGCGGCGACGTGCTCCATGAGGTGCTGACGGTCCGCGGGGCTCTCGCGCGTGCGGCCGAGCAGATGGGTGGGACGCGGCCGGCGGTCCTGCCAGAGCAGCCCGTTGGACCGCGTCGGCTCCTGGGCCCCTCCGAGCCACACGATCGTGTCGGCGCCCTGCGCCGGCGTCCGGATGATGGGGCGCGTCACCGCGCGGAAGACCGGCATCCACTGGCGCACCCCCTTCGTGTCGGCCCACCCGGGGTGCATGGCGTGCACGACGATCCCCCGCGGCCCGAGACGCTCGGCGAGCTCCTCGGTGAGCACCATCTGGGCCCGCTTCGTCCGGGCGTACACGCGCTTGGGGGCGTACGCGTCCTCGCGCGTCTCGAGATCGTGGGCCGCGAGCCGCTGCGCGTACATCCCGCCCGAGGTGACGTTGACGACGCGCCCGGGGGCTGCCGCCGCGAGGAGGTCCGCGAGCTCGAGCGTGAGCACGTAGGGCGCGACGACGTGGGTCGCAAAGGTCAGCTCGACGCCGTCGGCGGTCTCGGTGCGCTCGTCGGGCATGACGCCCGCGTTGTTCACGAGCACGTCGAGGCGCTCGTGGTCGGCGGCGACCCGTCGCGCGAGGTCGCGGACGGCCTCCACGCTGCTCACGTCAGCGGCCATCGGGGTCACTCGCGCGGCGGCGGTCGTGTCCTCCTCGGCGACGAGACGCGTGAGGTCGCGGGCACGTTCCTCGGAGCGCACGACCCCGAGGACGCGGGCCCCGAGCCGCGCGAACTCCACCACCGCCGCGAGGCCGATGCCGGAAGCGGCGCCCGTGACGAGAACGGTGCGTCCGTCCATCCGGCCCGCATCCGCGGGCCACCCCGGCAGCTTGCGACGGATGAGGAGCCCGATGTTGCCGTAGCCCGGCGCGATGGTGCGGTCGAGCGCGGTGTCGATGGCGGTCGAAAGGCCCATGACGGGGGAGTACCCCGCACGTCCGCGACGAACCCACGACCGGGCGCGCGCGCGGTCCCCGGGCCCTCCTCGGCCCCGGGGTGACACGCGGTTCCGGTGCTACGCTCGGTGCTCGAGGGCGTCAATCGAAAGGGGTCCCCTTGCCCCACGTCACAACGTCCACCCTCCGCGGAACCGGGTCGCCCACGCGCGACGAGACGGCCGCGAACACCTGCACTCCCGTCCCGCCGCCGACGACCCGCCCGGGCGACGACGTCGCCCTGCGCCGCGACGCCGACGGCCGCGGCGACGGCGTCCTCGCGACGCGCGCGTTCCGGATGGGGGAGACCGTCATGGTCGGCTATCTCGTCGGCCCGCTCACCGGCAACGACTCGCACGCGACGCAGGTCGGACCGGAGGACTGGGCACGCCACGGCGGGCTCGGACCAAAGGTGAACCACTCGTGCGACCCCAACTGCGGCGTGCGGCTCAACGGGTCGGACGCGTTCGACTTCGTGGCCCGCCGGGCGATCGACGCCGGTCACGAGGTGACGTTCGACTACGCGATGCGCAACTTCACCGTCGACCACTTCCCCGGCGAGTGCCTGTGCGGGACGGACGCCTGCCGCGGCGCCGTCACCGGCTGGAAGGACTTGCCTGCCGCCCGCAAGGCGACCTACGGGGCGCTCGTCGCGCCCTACCTCCGCGCGATGGATCTCGCGGCTGACGCCCGGGCCATCGCTTCCACACCACTCACGAGGAGCTGAGATGCTCGACCGGCACATCCCGCGCCTGTGTCACGACTGCGGCGCGCCGATGAGCCGCCAGACCGACGACTGCTGGAACTGCGGCGCCCACTGGGTCGCCGCGCCCGCCCCGTCGGCCGCCGCCCCGACCCCGCAGGCGCCGACCCCGCAGGCGGTCCCGGTCGCCCGAGCCTGACCGCGACCGTGCGCGCCGTCCCGGCCCTCGAGTGGCCGGGACTGCGTCGCCGTTCGCGGTTCGCGAAGGCTTCATGAGAGTGGCGGCGCGCCGCCCCGGCCGCGACGCACGATCGGGGACCGCTGGATCACACCGGCGCCCCCGGGGACGCGGCATCGTGACGCTCGAGGTCGTGGCGGTCCATCAGCGCGAGCAGCTTGCGCGCGTAGGCTGGGTCGGTCGCGTAGCGGCGCGCGATCTCCCGGGCGAAGCGCCGCGCATCGGCGGTGTGCGCGAAGGCCGGGCGGTACACCGGGTTCGTCGCGAGGCGTCGCCCGTGGTCGAGGATCGAGGCGTCGAGCGTGCGGTAGGCGCGGAACGCCGCGATCTCGGTCGCCGTGCGCCCGGAGCGGACCTCCCACGTCTTCTTGAACACGCAGCCCCCGGCGATGTCCTCCCACGACCAGCGCTGCTTCCCGGCGACCTGGGCCTTCATCCCGAAGTAGTTGTTCGCGAGCGCCGCGATGCGCCCGCCGCCGGTCTCGAGGATCGCCTGGGCGAGGGTCACGGAGACGGGCACGCCGAACCGATCGCGTGACGTACGGGCGCCGGGCAGCGCGCCTTCGACGAGCTGCGCGGGCGTGGCGAACGGCGGCAGCAGCGGGAAGGGGGAGACCGGCGCGCACCGGCCGGCCCCCGCGGCCGCCGGGTCCGGGGCGGCGACGCCGCAGAACGGGGCGACGAGCCCGCTCGTGCCGGTCTCGAGTCAGCCGTCCGAGATCCAC
>JBFIDS010000039.1:0-14085 GCA_041603715.1 Paraconexibacter sp.
GCCCCGACGTCCCTCGGGCGGAGCGCGCCGCGGGCTCAGACCGCGACGCCCACCCGCACGGGCAGCCCGTCCCGGGTGTCGGGTCCGATCGTCGGCGTCTGGGTGATGCGCAGGCGGTGGCCGGCGGGGACGTCGAGGTCGAAGCGCTCCATGAGCGCGCGCACGATGATGCGGATCTCCGCCTGGCCGAAACGCATGCCGATGCAGGTGCGCGACCCGCCGCCGAAAGGCACGTAGGCGCCCTTGGGCAGCCGGCTCACCTCGCCACCGGGGGCGAAGCGCTCGGGCCGGAACTCGTGCGGGTCCTCCCAGACGTCGGGCAGGTGGTGGCTCGCCCACGAGCAGTAGTTGACGGGAACGCCGCCGGGCACGCGCACGCCGCAGACCTCGAACGGCGCGATCGACCGTCGCGGGCCGATCCACGCGGGCGGGTACATCCGCAGTGTCTCGTCGATGACGCGGTCGAGCTCGGCGGCGCCCTCGTCGGCCGGGCCGGCCAGCGCGGCCCGCAGGCGATCGCGCACCGATGGGTGGCGCGAGAGCTCGTGAAAGAGGAACGCGACCGTCGATGTCGTCGTGTCGTGGCCGGCGAACAGGAGCGTCATCACCTCGTCGCGCACGTGCTGGTCGGAGAGCCGCTCGCCGTCCTCGTCCTCGGCGTCGAGGAGCAGCGAGAGGATGTCCTCCCCGCGCTCGCCGGTGCGCCGGCGGCGGCCGATCTCACCGAGGATCACGACGTCGAGCCGCTTGCGCGCGAGCTGCATCCGCGCCCACGGCGTCCGGGGACCCCGGAGGATCTGCAGCGAGTAGTCGCGCCCGTAGAAGCCGAGAGCGTGCTCGAACTCGGCGGCGGCATCGACGTCGTGCGCGCTGCGGTCCGGGTCCAGCCCGAAGAGCGCGCGCATCGCGATGCGCAGCGCGAGCTCGCGCGTCCAGTGGGCGAGGTCGAGCGTCGTCCCCGGACGGATCCGCGTGATCGCCGCCTCGGTCTCCTCCCGCATCGTCGTGTCGTAGGAGCGGATCCGCTCGCGGTGGAAGGCGGGGAGCATGATCTTCCGCGACCGGCGGTGGAAGTCGCCGTCGATCGTGAGCAGGCCGTCGCCGAGCAGCGGGAGGAGATCGCTGAAGTGCCCGTCGCGCCAGGAGAAGTTCTGAGCGTTCGACACGAGGACGTGGTGGTTGGCCTCCGGGCCGAGGACGAACACGACGTTCCCGTGGAAGATCCGCATCGTGAAGACGGGCCCGTGGCGGTCGTAGGCGCCGAGCAGCGCGGGGAGCGGGTCGCGCGCGAAGCGCTGCGTGCGCGCGAGGCTGACCCGCGTGTCCCCGGGCGGGAACGTCCCCCGGGCCCGGCGCTCGACCCGCAGGTCGAAGGCCATCTTCGCGAGGGGGTTCGCCGGGCTGACGGCGACGGGCGGGGGGCCGGCGAGGGACACCCCGTTGAGGGTAACGGCGTGTTCTCTGGACGGGAAGGCCGTGGGGTGGGCGTCAGTCCCCGGGTTGCATGTAGGAGGGCAGGTCGGCGAGCGAGTCGCCGTTCAGCCCGAAGAACTGGAACGGCAGGTGGTAGACGACGAACAGCACGAGGATGCACCAGCCCATGACGGCGAACCACCTCGCGGGGGCGCGGAGCGCCGGGCGCAGGCGGTGGAATCCCCGCTCGACGTACGACAGCCCGTCGGGGGAGTCGATCGCGCTCATCCGCAGGTGGGTGAACAGGACGCCGAGGATCGCGACGAGCACCATCTCGTAGAGCGGCCACTGGAACTGCGAGCCCGCGTTGAGCGTGAGCTCGGACGGGGTCCTCGCGAACGAGTAGCCGTGGCCGAGGCGGATGACGAGGTTCTCGATGACGAAGTCGAACACCATCGCGAGGCCGAACAGCACCCCGTAGCAGCGGGCGTTCGACCAGCCGCGCCCGCGCCAGCGCAGGATGAGCTTGCAGCCGTAGATCGCGACCCCGATGCAGAAGTACGTGTACATCGGGACGCCCCAGAGCAGGGCCTCGGCGTACCGGGACTGGTGGTCCGGCGACGCCGTCGGGACGAACGACGCCCACGAGCCCATGTTCACCGAATGCGCGTTCCAGGCGAACAGGTACTGGTGCATGTTGAGCACCCCGTCGGTGACCGACCCCGCGAGGCACCCGATCGCGATCTTCGCGTCGAGGCCGAGCGACCCGAAGCGCCGCAGCGGCAGGATGACCGCGAAGGCGAGCAGGACGGACATCTCGACGACGCTCAGCGCCTCCTCGATCCGGAGCACGACGAGGTTCCAGGTGGGGATCTCGTCCGGGCCGAGGATCGGGGCCGGGGAGAACTCCGTGCCGGAGAAGACCCAGCGGACCCAGATCGACACGGCGAGTCCGACGAGGACGACGCCGACGGCGGCCCAGACGCCGACGTAGCCACCGTGCCGGCCCTGGCGGGCGGCGTCGAGGTCGACCTGCCCGGGGACGATGCCGACTCCGACCCCGGCGTTCGGGGTCGCACCGGGGATCGGCGCTGAGGGCGCCGCGGGCGCGGCGAGGGTCGAGCTCATGGACGCGACGCTAGTCACCGCCGCGCGGAACGACCAGACACCCTGTCTAGCGGGTGGTCATCGCGCCCCAGACGCTGCGGGCGACGCCATCGGCGAACTCCTCGTCGGCGATCCCGTCGCCGCCGAGCGCGACGTGCTCGGAGATCGCCCGCTCGGTGCCCCAAGCGAGCCATATCGCAGCGGTGAGCGGCGAGTCGCCGCCCGCCTCTTCGATGCGCCGGCGGAACACGTCGACGAGGTCCTCCATCCGTGACCGCCAGAAGCGCGAGGCGACGGGGTCGTACGTCGTCGCCTCGCCGAGCGCGCGCAGGAGATGGGCGTTGGCGCGGTAGGCGCCGATGACCTCGAGCGTCGTCGTCCGCAATCCGGCGAGGTCGTGGTGGGGGTCGCGCGCCCATCCGGCCGCGGCGCCGAAGATCTCGGAGGTCGCGGGGCCGAGGAGGGCGAGGAGCGCCGTCGTCTTGTCCGGGAAGTGGTTGTAGAACGACGTGCGGGCGAGGCCGGCGCGCGAGGTGATCCGCCGGACGTCGAGCGCGGTGAACGTCTCCCCGTCGGCGAGCAGTCCGTCGAGGGCGTCGAGCAGCCGCTGCTCCGCGGCCCCGCGTTCGCTGTCCTCGTCTGCGGTCACCGGCACGATCCTGCCAGGGCGCCGCTCGTCTCGACAGCTGAGCGACGTCGTGTACGCTCTCGAACAACTCGTCCGAGTATCGAACATTCCGTGCGAATCGCGGTCGTCCGAGCCAGCCGGATCCCGAAGGAGAACCCGTGGCCCCCGTCACCAGCCCCGCCCTCGACAGCGCCGTCAACGAGACCGGTCAGCTCATCTCGGTGATCCTCACGTTCGGTCTCGCGGCCCTCGTCGCGTTCTACATCGTCCACGTCGTGCGCCAGGAGCGCAGTGCCTGGCCGGTCGCCCTGCTCGTGGCGGGCACGCTGACCTGTCTCCTCGAGCCGATGTTCGACCACCTCTACGGGCTCTGGTTCCCCACCGAGGGGCAGTGGACGCTGTTCACCGCCTACGGGGTGAGCGAGCCGATCTGGTTGGTACCCGCCTATTTCGCGATCTACGGCGGCGGCGCGGTGATGATCATGCGCAGCCTGCGGGCCACGCCGACGCGCCGGCAGATCTGGAAGCTCTACGGGGTCATGGTCGGGGTGGCCGTCGTGGCGGAGATCTCCTACGTCCAGCTCATGGGCGTCTACGAGTACCAGGACTCCCAGCCCTGGGTCGTCCTCGGCTACCCGATCTTCCTCGGCTTCGTCAACTCGATGTCGGCGCTCATCGCCGGCATCCTCGCGTGGAAGCTCGTGCCGCTCCTGAAGGGCTGGAACCAGCTCGCGCTCGTCGCCCTCACCCCGCTGGCGTTCGCCACCGAGGCGTTCGGCTCCGGGGTCATCTACCTGGCCCTCCGCCACGGCAGCGAGGACCCGTCGATGCTGCTCCTCCACATCGCCGCGCTCACGGTCCCGCTCGGCACCGCGGCGACGGTCAAGCTGCTCACCCTCCTGGTCGGGGAGGACGTCGCGCTGCCACCGGGTCCCGAGCCGGGCCGCGCGGATCTCGTCGCCACCGATCGCCGCGCGACGGTCGGGGCGTCCGCATGAGCGTGCTCGCCGCAGGCGTCGACGTCGCGAGGGCGGCCGGTCAGGTCGGGTTCATCGCCGGCTCGCTCATCGGCGAGCGCCTGCGTCCGCCCGCTCCGCCGCGTGAGCTGTCCGACGTCCCGATCTCGGCGGAGCACCTCACCGTGGAGTGGCTCACCGCCGCTCTGTGTGCCCGGACGCCCGGGGCCCGCGTCGTCGGCTTCACGCTCGGCGAGGGGTCCGACGGGACGAGCTCGCGCCGCGCCGTCACGGTCGAGTACGACGAGGGCGGGCGCGCGGCCGGCCTCCCCACCGCCGTCTACACGAAGTCGAGCCCCAACCTCTCGTCCCGGCTGTTCATCGGGATCACCGGGGCCGCGGCGGCCGAGGTGACGTTCTACACCCGGATCCGCCCGCACCTCGACGTCGGGGCGCCCGAGGGCTACGGCGGGGCGATCGGTGCGCTGAGTGCCCGTTCGATGGTCCTCATGGAGGACATCGCCACGACCCGCGGGGCGACGTTCGGGAACGCGGCCATCCACGTCGACCGTGCCGCCGCGGAGTCGATGGTCCGCGAGATGGCCTCCTACCACGGCGGCATGTGGGAGGACCCGCGGCTCGCGGGGGAGTGGGGGCTGCGAGACGCGCTCACCTGGCAGAAGGAGTTCAACCGCAAGACCGGCTGGGGCCCGGGTGCCGTGTACGGGCTGCGCCGCGCCGACGAGGTCCTGCCCGAGGAGGTCCGGCGGCGCCGCGGCGAGGTGTGGCCGACGGCGATGCGCTCGATCGCACTCGCGGCACAGGGACCGCAGACGCTCCTGCACCAGGACACCCACCCGGCGAACTGGTTCCGCCTCCCGGACGGGACGCTGCGCCTCTACGACTGGCAGGCGATCGCTCGCGGCTGCTGGGCGCTCGACTACACCTACGCGCTCACCTCGGCGCTCGAGGTCGACGACCGGCGGGCGTGGGAGCACGACCTGCTCGCGCTCTACGTCGACGCGCTCGCCGAGGCGGGTGGCCCGCGCGTGAGCACCGACGAGGCCTTCCGCCTCTATCGCCAGCAGATGTTCCACGGGTTCATCTTCTGGCTCTTCACGATCGGCGTGCAGAAGGTGTCCCAGGAGCTCCAGCCCGACGCGCACTGCCGGCTCATCATCGGGCGGATCGCGCAGGCGATCGTCGACGTCGAGGCCTTCGACGCCGTCCCCGGCTGAGCGGGACGGGCGAAGGGGTCAGCCGGCGGTGCGGGCGGCCGCCCTGGGTGCGAACTCGTAGAGCGTGCGCCACACGATCGCCGTGTACGTGTCGATGAGCGCCTCGAGCTCGTCGGGGGCGGCGTGGCGGGTCATCTGGTGCTGGCCGCGCTCGGCCATCCAGAAGAGCCAGCGCGCTGTCTCGTCGGGCTGGAGGTCGGCGTCGACGAGACCGCCGCCCTGCCCGCCGACGATGTGCCGGCGCAGTCCCGCGATGCCGCGCTCCATGAACGCGTCGACCTCCGACTGCAGCCACGGGTCCTGGGCCGCGGCGTCGAAGACGGCCGCCATGCTGTGCGCGTACGGGTGGTAGGTGCGCAGGACCGCGCCGAGCGTCTGGCGCAGCTCGACCGGTGTGACCCGCGCGGGGTCGAGCGCCCACCAGCGCATCGTCGCGGTGTCGAGCTCGCCCATCACGTGCTCGAACGAGGTGTGGAGGAGGTCGGTCTTGTCCTCGAAGTAGATGTAGAACGTCGAGCGCGAGATCGACGCCTCTCCGGCGAGGCGGTCGACGCTGATCTCCGAGAGCTCCTCGCCCTGGGCGAGCAGCTGCTCGATCACTGCCATGAGGACGGCGCGCAGCTCCTCGCGCCGCTCCGCGCGCTTGCTCCGGGTCCGTCGGGTCGCGGCCACGTCAGCTGACGTCCCGGTAGAGGGTGTTCCACACGACGTCGGTCAGCGCGCGCACGAGCCGCTCGCGCGCCTCGCCGCTCGCGGGCGCGACGAGCCGGCCGAGGCCGCGCTCGGTCATCCAGGTGAGCCATCCGGCCGCGTGGTGCGCGTCGACGGCCGTCGAGATCGAGCCCGTGCGCTGTCCGGTCAGGATGTGGGCCGCGAACTGATCGCGGGTCTGGCCGAGGAGCGTCGAGTACTGCGTGCGGGCGATCGGGTCGCTCGCCGCGGACTCGGTGACGGCGAGCATCACGGCCTGGTGGGCGACGTAGTGGTCGACGATCCCGCCGAGCGCCTCCTCGATCCTCGGGCGCGTGATGTCGTCGCTGAGGGTCCACCACTCCTCCGCGGCGGCGACGAGTCCCTCGATGACCTCCGCCGCGAGCGCGCTCAGGAGGTCGCCCTTGTCCTCGAAGTAGACGTAGAACGTCGACCGCGAGATCCCGGCCTCCCTGGTGAGACGGTCGACGCTCATCGACGCGAACGTCTCGCCCTCGCCGATCAGGCGCTCGAAGGCCGCGAGCAGCTCGTGCCGGATCGCGCCGCGTCGGGCCTCACGGCGGCTGCGGGTGGACGGGGGGGACGCCATGGTCGTCTGGACGCAGTGTACGGACGTGATGACCGGACCGCCGGCGGTCAGCCGGCCTTCCGCTCCCCGATGCGCATGAGCCGCGCGACGGCCTCCGCCCGGTTGCCGACCCCGAGCTTCTTGAGGATGCTCGACACGTGGCTTTTCACGGTCTCCGGGGAGAGGACGAGCGTGGTAGCGATGTCGCGGTTCGAGCGTCCCTCGACGAGCAGCTCGGCGATGCTGATCTCCTTGGTCGTGAGGACCTCCGCCCAGGCGTTCCGGCCGACGGCGGCCGGTTCGGGGGCGACCGGGAACGTCAGCCCGAAGCCGCTGTCGAGCGGGAGCACGACCGATGCTGAGGTCATCTCGCGGCCGAGCGCCTGGATCGAGGTCGCGGCGCGGCGCGCCTCCGTGATGACCTCCGACGCCCGCATCCGCATGACGACGAGGTCGAGCGCCGCGGCGATCGCGTGGCCGTAGGTGGCGAAGAGGCTCCGCTGAGGGTCGTCCATCCCCCCTTCCCGAGTCCCGACGAGGAACGCGACAGCGCGGACGTCGGGGGCGATCGGCGCCACCGCGAGCCGCTCGAGCCCGAGCGCGATGCCCACGGCGCTGGAGAGCGCCCGGGTCCGCGGCTCCCCGACCGCCATGGGGCGCCGCAGGAGCTCGTGCTCCTGCGTGCCCGGCGCGAGCGGAACGGCCAGGCCGAGCGCGCGGCGCCGAAGCTGCTCACTCGCCGGGCTCGCGAGCGGGTGCGTTCCGCGGGTGGCGAGCCCGTCGGGCGTCACCGTGAAGCTGAGGCACGTCGAGAGCGACATCGAGGAACCGACGAGGTCGGCGGCCGTCGCGAGCATCTGCATGGGGTCGTCGGCCGTCCGCAGGCGCCGGTACATGAGCGCGACCTCGGCGAGGAGGTCGGTGGTCGGGCGATCGTCGGACACCCCCCGATCCTCCCACGTCGACCGCCCGGGCGAGAGACGGCCTTGCGCGTTGTCTGGACAATACGTTCGATTGTCGTATAGGCTGTACGAGGCCCTCGTCGCCCGCGTCGAGGAGCTGGGAACCAGGGGAGAGGAATGCCGTCGAACGTCACAGCGCAGCTGGGCCGTCAGGAAGAGGCTCGTGAGTCCGTTCGCGTCCTCGGTGACGCGCTGGCACGAGCCGTTTCCGCCGACGGTGACGCCGCGGATCGGCTGCGGCACGCGCGGACGAGCGTCGCGTTCCGGATCCGCGGTTCGGACGCCGCCATCACGCTGCTCCTGGACCGGTCCCCGATCGAGGTGGTCGAGGGTGCCGACGCCGAGATCGTCCTCGACCTCGATGCCGAGCAGGCGCGCGAGGTGGCGACCGGCTCCCGCTCGATCCCGGGGGCCGTCGTCGCCGGTGACATCACCTACAGCGGTCCGGTTCGCCGGTACATGGAGGTCGACCCGATCGTGCGCCGGGGTCTCACGCTCGCGGCCGGCCGCGTCGTCGGCGACGAGGGCGTCGCCCCCACGGTCTACGACGGCCCGATCGCCCCCGAGCTCCTCGCGATCGAGACCCGGGGCCTCCACAAGAGCTTCGGGCCCGCCCACATCCTCGCGGGCCTCGACGTCCAGATCCCCGAGGGCGTCATCTCGGTCATCCTCGGGCCGTCCGGCACGGGCAAGAGCGTGCTCCTGCAGCACGTCATCGGGATCATGCAGCCCGACGCCGGGGATGTCCTCATCCGGGGGCGGGCCCTCGGCGACATGAGCCGCTCCGACATCCTCGCGCTGCGTCGCGAGATCGGCGTGATGTTCCAGGACGGTGCGCTCTTCAGCGCGATGAACGTCTACGACAACGTCGCCTTCCCGCTGCGCCAGCACACGGACTTCGACGAGACGGAGGTCGAGGAGGTCGTCATGCACCACCTCTCGAGCGTCGGTCTCGCCGACGTCGTCGACCGGATGCCCAACGAGCTCTCGGGCGGGATGCGCAAGCGCGCGGGGCTCGCTCGGGCGCTCGTCCTCAACGCGGGCATCATCCTCTGCGACGAGCCCGATTCCGGGCTGGATCCTGTTCGTACCGCCCTTCTCGGCGATCTGCTCGTCGAGCAGCACGCGGAGAACGGGGGCACGATGGTCGTCGTCACCCACAACGTGATGCTCGCGAAGCTCCTCGCCGACCACATGACGATCGTGTGGCGCGGCAAGGTGCTCGAGTCCGGGCTCGCCGAGCACGTCATGGCGTCCGAGACGGAGTTCGTCCGCCAGTTCCTCGCCGGCGAGGCCCAGGGCCCGCTCGGCATGGACGCCTGACCCCACGTGGGTCGACCTGATCGGGGGAGCCGGTTCCCCCGATTGCGCGATGCGCCCGGACAATGTGTCCAGTCATAGTGTCGACCGTGGAGGGAGGAGTCGCCAGGCGCCCGCAGCGGCAGCCCAAGGTCACCGCGCGGCTCAGCACCGAGGCGGCGTTCGAGCGTTCCGGGCTGTTCGAATCGCTCAAGAACGCCCGCGACACGGCGATGCTCGCGCCGAAGACGATCCGGCTCGCGTTGACACCGCCCTACAGCTGGTTCTCCGACGCGCTCGTCGAGGCCGACACGAACATCCGCCGCTGCATGATCCCGCTCGCGATCTCGCAGGCGATCTGGATCACCGGCTTCGGGGTCCTCAACTTCGGTGAGGTCGCCTACACGCTCGGCGTGGCCGACCGGGCTCCCGGCGGCGTCTTCGTCGGCTACGTCCGCGAGGTCTCGACGTGGATCACCATGATGATCCTCGCCGGGATCGCCGGCAGCGCCCTCGCGGCCGACATCGGGGCGCGGAAGATCCGCGAGGAGCTCGACGCGATGGCCGTCCTCGGCGTCGACAAGTTCCGCACGCTGATCCTCCCGCGCGTCATGGGGATGGTCTACGCAGCTCTCGTCCTCGGGTTGCTCGGCCTGCTCATCCCGATCGTGACCTACTACGTCCTCACGCCGGACTTCCTCGACTACACACCGTCGGTCTACCGCGAGTCGACCTACCTCAACATGCAGCCCGCGGACCTGTTCTCGACGTTCTTCAAGCACGCGGTCATGGGCTTCTTCATCGCCATGGTCGCCTGTCAGCGCGGGCTCGCGACGGAGGGGGGCGCCGAGGGTGTCGGCCTCACGGTCACCCAGACGGTCGTCGTGTCGTTCTTCGGCATCTGGATGTTCAACTCGGTCTACAACATCGGGTTCCTCACGCTCTTCCCCGACCTGCTCGTGCTCAAGGGCTGATGGCGACCGTCCCCGCCGGCGACCAGATCGCCCCCGAGTCCGCCGCGCCCGCCGCGAAGAAGGTCCACGGCGGCTTCCTCAACGAGATGGGGGAGCTCGTCGTCTTCTCCGGTCAGGCGATGAAGGCCTGCGTCGGCACGCCCCGCTACTTCTCCGAGGTCCTGCGGCTGTCGACACGCATCGTGCGCCGGACGAGCTTCCTGCTGCTCGCGATGAACGTCTTCCTCGGCTTCTCGGTCGCGACGTTCGGCTTCTTCTTCCTGCGGACGATCGGCGCCGGCGACTTCGTCGGCGTCTTCACCGGGCTGCTCACGCAGCGGCAGGTGGCGATGACGATGTACGGCTACGTCCTGTCCGCGAGCATCTGCTGCGCGATGACGGCCGAGCTCGGGGCCGCGAAGATCCAGCAGGAGATCGACGCCTACGAGTCCACGGGTATCGACCCCATGCAGCTCATCGTCGGGACGCGCATCCTCGCCGCGCTGCTCTTCGTCCCGCTCGCGACGGTCATCAGCCTCGTCGGCCAGAACCTCGGGAACTTCCTCGACATCGTCGTCGTGCTCCAGGGCAACGGCGCCCGTCAGTTCCTCGACGTCACCTTCAGCGTCCAGAGCATGATCGGGCACCTCTACACGCTCATCACGTTCTTCTTCATGACGCTCCCGTGCGTCCTCGTCGCGACCTTCTACGGCATGCGCGCGAGCGGTGGGCCGGCCGACGTCGGTCGTGCCGTGGCGAAGTCGCTGATGATCAACCTCGTCCTCGTCCACGTCATCGCCGCCTTCTTCGGCGTCTTCTTCTACGGGCGCAACCTCAACATCCCGATCGGCGACTGATGGGCGCGCGCGCCGCCAACCGCATGCTCGGCCCGCTCGTGGGACTCGCCGTGATCCTCGCCCTCGTCGCGTACCTCGTCGGGCGGGAGGACGTCGGGGCCGGACATCGGGTCAGCGCGACGGTCACCGAGGCGACGAACCTCATCCCGGGCCAGGAGCTGAAGGCCGGCGGTCGTGTGATCGGCATCATCGACGCGGTCGAGCCGGTCGAGCGCGGAAAGCGGGCCCGGATCACGATGAAGGTGCAGGACGACGCCTGGCCGCTGCCGGTCGACACCCGCTTCTCCGTGCGGTGGGGGGGCACGGCCTCGTTCTCCAACCGGCACATCCTCGTGACCCGCGGGGCCGAGGACGCCATGCTCGAGGACGGCGCGGCGATCCCGGCGACGAACTTCGTCACCCCGGTCGAGGTCGACCAGCTCCTCGCGTCGTTCGACGGCGAGGTCCGCACCGATCTCAAGTCGTTCATCAACCGCTCCGGACGTGCGCTCGCGACCGCCCGGGATCCGCTCACGCGGGTCCTCGACGATTCGCCGCCCGCCGTCGAGCAGGTCCGCAAGGCCTTCAGCGACGTCGTCGCCGACCCGGGCGCGCTCGAGACGACGCTCGCCCGGACCGACAGGGTCGTCGACGCGATCCGCCGTGCCGACCCCGACCTCTCGAGCCTCCTCACGGGAGCGGCGGGCACGTTCGACGCGATCGCCGACCGCAGCCGTGAGCTGGAGACCACGATCAGCGCACTCCCGGCGACGCTGTCGCAGGTCCGCTCGACGCTCGGCAAGGCGGACGACACGCTCGAGGGCGTCACACGGCTGACCCGCGACATCGGTCCCGGGGTCCGCGAGCTGCGGGCCGTCGCCGACCCGCTGGACCGGACGCTGCGGTCGCTGCGAACCGTCGCGCCGGACGCCCGCCGCACGCTCTCGACCGTGCGCACCGACGGCGGGGCGATCAACGCGCTCCTCGCGCGCACGACGACCCTTGCGCCGCAGCTCGGCTCGACCGCCGACGGGGCGAACGAGAACCTCGAGTGCATCCGGCCGTACTCGCCGGAGCTCATGGGGCTGCTCATGACGTGGGGCGACTTCATGTCGTGGAACGACAAGAACGACAAGATCCTCCGCGCGCAGGTCCAGAACTTCCTCCCGGCCCAGTACAACTCGGTCCCGGAGACGCCGCAGCAGGTCGCCGGCCGCTACCCGGGCCTCAAGTACGGGTTCCCGCGGCCGCCGGGGTTCCTCGCCGGCCAGCCGTGGTTCCTGCCGGAGTGCGGCGCCGGACCGGACGCTCTCGACCCGTCCAAGGACCAGGAGGCGAAGGTCGGCACGCCCGACCCGGGCCCCGCGCCGGAGGGTCAGGGATGAACGTCGTCACGATCTTCCCGCGCGTCGCGCTCGCCGTCGTCGCCGTCGTCGTGGCGCTCGTCGTGTTCGTCGGGGGCGAGGACCCGTACATCGCCGAGCTGCGCATGACGAGCGCGGGCGGGCTGAAGGACGGCTCCCCGGTGACGATCGGCGGTGTGAGGATCGGCAAGGTCGCCGTCGACGTCGACACGGACGCCGACGAGGTCGTCGCGAGCCTCGAGATCGAGCCGGAGTACGCACCGATCGGCAAGGACGCCCGTGCCGTCATCGCCGCGCAGAACCTCCTCGGACAGAAGTCGCTCGAGATCCGCCCCGGCGACCTCACGGACCCCGCGCCCTCGGGCACGGTCATCCGCGAGGATCGCATCACCGAGGCGACCGACCTCGACCGCGTCCTCAGCGTCCTCGACGCCGATACCCGCACGCGCCTGGCGATCTTCATCAACGAGGCGGGTGCGGCCTTCACCGGGCGGCGCGCCGACTTCAACCGCTTCCTGCGCGAGATCTCCCCGGCGATCGCCCGCGGGACGGATCTCGTCGAGGAGGTCGCCGCCGAGAACGAGAAGCTGGGTGAGCTGCTCACCGTCACCGACCGCTACGTCGACGAGGTGACCCGGCGCCGTGACGACGTGGTGCGGTTCGTCGACCGTGTGGGCAAGGCGGCGGAGACCGGCGCGACGAAGCGCGCCGAGCTCCGCGCGACGCTCCGCAACGCCCCCGGCACGCTGAGGACGCTCCAGTCGTTCCTGCGCGAGCTCGAGGGCGCCGCCGCTCCGCTCGGCAGCGCCGCGCGCCGCGTGACCGCCGCCGCGCCGTCGCTGCGCACGACGCTCGACCGCCTCGAGCCCTTCCGTGCCGCGGCCGCTCCGGCGCTCGCGGAGGCCGTCGACGTCGCGCCCCACCTCGAGGCGCTCGCGCGCCGGGCGACGCCCGTCCTGCGCGAGGCGACGCCCACGGTCGGCGCCCTCGCCCGCGTGGTGCGCGACGACCTTCCGCCGATCAGCTCGACGCTCGACCGTTCACTGAACAACACGCTCGCGGTCGTCGAGAACTGGTCCGGTGCGATTCAGTTCCGCGACGGCCTCAGCCACATCTTCCGCGGCGAGGCGTCGTTCGCGCCCGACGCGCTCGTGAGCGCGATCACGCGGCTGTCGCCGACCCCGGTGCGGGCCCGGCGCAAGGCCCCGACGCCGTCGGGTGGCGGCTCGACCCCCACTGCCCCGGGCCCGGCCCCGGGTGCCCCCGAGGCGAAGCGGCCCGCGCCGACGATCGAGCTGCCCGGCCTGCCTCCGATCCGGATCCCGCAGCTCGACGATGCCCTCACGGACACCCTCGACGGCGTCGGCGGTGCCGTCGATGGCCTGAAGGGCACGACCCAGGGGCTCACCGATCGGCTCGGCGGCCGCGACGGAACCCGTCGCGCGGACCCGACCGCCGGCCTCCTCGACTTCCTCCTGGGCGACTGATGGCACGCACCTTCTCCCGCACCCCCAAGCGTCGCCGCGACACCCCGCCCGTCGGCCGGACGGCGCTCGGCGGTGTTCTCGTCATCGTCGTGCTCGCCATCCTCGGATGGCAGGCGCTGCGGGTCTACAACGGCGTGCCCGGCCGCGACTACTCGACGGTGTACGTCTCGACCCCGCAGGTGGGCAACCTCCTCAGCCACGACCAGGTCCGCATCGCGGGCGCCCGTGTCGGCCAGGTCCTCGGGCGGGACGTTGGGGCCGACGGACGCCCGCGCATCGAGCTGCAGATCGAGCCGGACACCGACATCCCGGCGGACACGAAGGTCGCGGTGCGGGGCGCCGGCCTGCTCGGCGCCCGCTACATCGAGCTGATCCCCGGGCGCAGCGCGGAGCCACTCGCCGAGGGCGGCACGATCCGGGGGACCGACGACTCCTACACGTTCGGCCTCGCGGAGACGCTCGACACGTTCGACCGGGAGACGCGCGGCGCGCTCGGGTCGATGGTCGGCGGGCTCGGTCAGGGCCTCCTCGGGCACGGCGAGGCGCTCAACGAGGGCATCAAC
>JBFIDS010000040.1:0-13891 GCA_041603715.1 Paraconexibacter sp.
CCGGCGGGCCCGGCTCCGATGACGACGACGTTGAACTCGCGGACGGTGCTGTGGTGAGGGCTCATGACATCTCGGACCCGGCGGCGGGAGGTTGGGTTCAGAGGCTCACTCCACGATGCGCACGTCGCCGGTGAGGAAGGCCGCGAGCGCGAACCAGAACTGCTGGTCGTGCGCCGCGCGCTCCAGTCGCTCCCCGCGACGCGGTCCGGAGATCGCTCGCCCCGCGAGGTCCCAGACCGTCCCGTCGGCGGCACGGAAGCGGCCGTCGGCGACGCGTACGAGACCGCGCGCGGGACCGCGCTCGTAGATGACGGCGGTCCCGACGTCGCGCGACTCACCGATCGTCTCGGCGTCGAGCGTCGAGGCTACCCCCGGCGACCAGATCGCGACGAGGTCACGCCCGAACGCCGTGAACTCCTCGACCCCTCGCCGCCGCACGACCCCGAACGGCACGACGACCGCGTCCCGCCCCCGGCGGACCGCGAGCACGCGTTCCTTGGGCTCGAGCCGCCGGTCGGCCTCCTCGTCGAGGAGGAACGGCTCCGATGACGCCGCGTCGTAACCCACGTACGGGTTCTTCCCGTAGTCACGGTCATGACCCGTGTCCTGCGAGAGCACCTCCGCGTCGGGAAAGCTGCGCGCGAGCTCTTCGACGCTGATCGTCAGCGCCGAGACCTGCTCCAGGCGGTGTCCAGTGAGCTCTCCGACGATGGCCTCGCCGGTGATCTGCTGCCACCAGGACTCGGTCCTGTCGTCCCACATGACGAGATCCGAGCGCCGCAGGGAGCCGGTCGTCCCGAACCGCACGGCACGGCCGTCCACCCGGCGGTCGAAGACCGCCGCGGTGTTGCACAGCGGGCAGTAGGTCACGGCGATCGGCACGCCGTCGAGCGTGTCGTTGACGATCTCGTGCCAGACGAGGATCCGGTGCGGATACGCACGGACGGTCCGCTGACCCTCCACGACGAGGACGGGCTCGCGGGGCGGGAGGTCACCCGCCGCCTTGTCGACCGTCACGAAGCGGGGCCGGTCGATCGGCGGGATGCCGTCCTTCCCCGGGCCTCCGGACCGGATCTCCTCGAGCGGCACGCCGGCTCGCGAGAAGTCGGTCTTCCACTGCGAGGTGTTGACGCCTCGCTCGGCGAGGACGAGGGCGCCGTCCGCGCCGCCGGGGGAAGGGCGGCGCGGATCGTCGCTCGACCCGCCGCAGCCCGCCAGCGCGAGCGCGCCGGCGGCGATGAGCGACAGGAGTGCCGGGAGGAGGGGCACGAACGGTCTGACCCCGCTCCGACCGGAACGGTTCATCCGGCGAACGTGAATCGTCGGGCGGGGTGCGCGGTCCGAGGGACTGACCGTCAACCAACGCAAGGACACCCTCCCCATGCTCACCCGTGACCTCGACCGACGCATCGCCTACGGCGTCGTCGGCGGGACATTCGCCGGCCTGCTCTTCCTGCTGGCGAACATGTGGTACGCCGACAGCCAGGGACTGCCGGCCGTCGCGCCGCTGTACGACATCTCGACGATCTTCTACTTCACCGACATGCCCGATCCGCAGCCCGTGAACGCCGCGGTCGGCCTCGTCGTCCACCTCACGCTCGCCGCCGCGTTCGGGGCGACGCTCGCCGCCCTCGCGCCGCTCGCGCGCGGCGTGCCGCGCCTCGTCGGCATGAGCGCCGCGTTCGGGCTCGTGCTCTACCTCGTCAACTTCCAGATCCTCGGCCGGATCGCGTTCGAGTGGTTCCAGGAGGGCCCGAACCAGACGTTCGAGGTCTTCGCCCACCTCGGATACGGACTTCTCGTCGCGCCGTTCCTCGTGCGGTTCGCCGGGGCGCCCGAGAGCGCACCGGTGCCCGTGCGCGGGGCCGCCGCCGCCCGGACCTGACGCTGGTGCGCGAGCATCTCGATGACCTCGTCGACGCCGCCGGCCTGCTCGGGCCGGTGGCGTTCATCGTCGCCTACATCCTCCTGACCGTCGCGTTCGTGCCCGGCACGATCCCCTCGCTCGCCGCCGGGGCGCTCTTCGGCGCGGTCTGGGGCACGGTCCTCACGGTGCTCGGCGCAACGCTCGGCGCCGCCCTCGCCTACGAGGTCGCGCGGCGACTCGGGCGTGAGCGTGTCGAGCGCAGGCTCGGCGAGCGCGTCGCCGCGGCCGACGGCTGGATCGGCGCTCGCGGCATGCGCGGGGTGATCGCCCTGCGGCTCGTGCCGGTCCTCCCGTTCAACGCGCTCAACTACGCGTTCGGGCTCTCCTCGGTCAGGCGCCGCGACCACTTCCTCGGGACCGCGATCGGCATCGTCCCCGGCACGACGGCGTTCGTCGCACTCGGCGACTCGATCACCGAGCCGGGGTCGACGGGGTTCCTTCTCTCGCTCGCCGCGGTCGTCGCCCTCATCGCCGTCTCCACATTTGCCGGCCGCAGGAGCGTGGCGCCCGATGCCGGGTGAGCACCGTCCCGCATGATGCGGGCGAGCTCAGTCGCTCCGCACCTCGACCCCGTTCCAGAAGGCGACGCGCCCCCTGATGCGACGCGCGAGCGGGAACGGCTTGGGGTAGGTCCACGCGGCGTCCGTCGCGACGCGCCCGTCGGCCTGCACCGACCAGTAGGACGCCCGTCCCTTCCACGGGCAGATGCTGCGACGGGCGCTCTCGACGAGGCACTCCTCGCGGACGTCCTCACGCGGGAAGTAGTGGTTGCCCTCCACGACGATCGTCTCCTCGCTGCGGGCGATCTCCACTCCGTTGAACATGGCGATGACGGTCATAGCCAGCAGACCCGCCAGCGGGTCGAACGGTTCGATCACGGTCACCCGGGCGTGTTGCCGCCTGCCCGACGGTCAGGGCGGCGCGTCGTCATCGATGTCGTCGGCGCGCAGCCGAGCGATCACGCCACCGGCCACGTCGTCCGTGTCGGGTCGCGACCGGGCCTGGCGCAGGCCGGCCAGCGCGGTGACGGTTCCGCGTAGCGACGCGAGCAGCTCGGCGCACTTCGGGCACAGGTGCGCGTGACGCTCGACCCGAGACTGCTGTGGCGCGTCCAGATCGCCGTCGAGGAACTCCGACGCGTGCGCGAGCGTGAACCTGTGGTCGGCCATGAACTGCAGCGGGTGTCGAAGCATTGCGCGCATCATTCGTCGGGTCCTTCGGGCAGATGGTCGCGCACTGCCTCGCGGACCGCCAGTCGGGCGCGGTGGAGGCGGCTCTTGAAGGCGGCCTCTCCCAGGCCCATCGCCCGGGCCGCCTCTGCGGTGCTCAAGCCCTCGATGTCGCGCAGCACCAGTGGGGCGCGGTAGTCGTGGTCGAGCGCCCGGATCGCGTTCTCCAACGCCGTGCGCAGATCGCCCTGCTGCACGCGCGCCGCGGGCCCGGGCCGCGGATCGGCGGGCTGGACGGTCTGCTCGTCGAGCGCGACGGTCCTCCCGCCGCGCGTGCGGCGGGACGTGAGGCGATGGGCCTCGTTGACGCCGATGCGGTACAGCCACGTGAAGAACTGGCTGTCGCCCTTGAACCGTCCGATCGACCGCCACGCACGCAGGAACGCCTCCTGCGTGGCCTCCTCGGCCTCGTGAGGATCGTCCACGAGGCGCAGGACGACCGCGTGGAGCCGATCGGCGTGGAGTCGCACGAGTTCCTCGAACGCCGCTCGGTCGCCGCTCTGTGCGCGGGCGACGAGCGCGGCGTCATGCGGCGCGGGCGCCGGGTCCTCGCTCATCGCCGTGGTCCCCGAGCCATGCGCCGAAGCTTGCCACGACGACGCGACGACCCGCCTCACCCCCGGCGGCGTCACGCTCCACGTCCGCGTCGGGACACGACCGGCGGCTCCGGCTCGTCGGGCTCCTGGCGCAGCCGCTCGAGCACGGCCGGGACGATCGAGGCGCCCGGGCGGCCGGGGGGCTCGCCGAACGTGCGCAGCGTCGCGCGCACGCGGATGAGGCCTCGCAGCATCGGCCCGCACTCCGGACATTCGTCGACGTGGCGAGCGATCCGTGCGCGCTGACGCGGCGTGAGGTCGTCGTCGAGTGCGTCGCCCATCCGACGTTTCGTGAACCGGTGATCGCGATGCATCCTGCTGCAGGGCACGGTGGCTTCGACCCGAGCGCGCACCGTTCGGTTCACGACGGTATGCCAGGGACGTGATGGAGAACTTCTGAACCGTCTTCGCGACCGGCGGGTCGAAGAGCGCGTGACACCCTGGACCCCGCACGCCCGGCTTCCGGGACCGACCCGGCAGGCCTCCGCGCGATGACGGACCCGTCGGCCGGGGTCGGGGTCCTCGCCGCGCTCGCGGCGGGCATGGTGTCGTTCCTCTCCCCGTGCGTCTTGCCGCTCGTGCCCGGGTACCTGTCGGCCGTGAGCGGGGTGAGTCCCGCCGAGCGCGACAGTGCCTCCCTGCGCCGGGTGCTGGTCCCGAGCCTGCTCTTCGTCGCGACGTTCTCGACCGTGTTCGTGCTGCTCGGCGTGACCGCGACGGGCGTCGGCCGGTCCCTGCAGACCGAGCGGGCGACGCTCGAGAAGGTCTCGGCGGCGATCATCATCACGCTCGGGGTCGTCTTCGTCGCGAGCCGCTTCGTGCCGATGCTCAACCGCGAGTGGCACGTCGGCGGGCTGCTCGAGCGGGCCGGGCGCGGTGGTCCGGTGCTCGCCGGCGCCGCGTTCGCGATCGCGTGGACGCCGTGCGTCGGCCCGACGCTCGGGGCGATCCTCACCGCCTCCGCCCTCACGGACTCGGCGGGACGAGGCGCCTACCTCATGGCCTGGTACTCCGCAGGGCTCGCCATCCCCTTCCTCGCCACCGCGATCTTCTTCGACCGCGCCACCCAGGCGTTCGCCGTCGTCAAACGCCACTACGCCACGGTGCTCACTGCCGGCGGTGTCGTCCTCATCGCGATGGGTGTCCTCATCTGGACGGGCAACCTCGTCCAGCTCAACAGCGAGGCCCAGCAGCTGCTCGACAGCCTGGGCATCACGTTCCTCAACGAGGTGTGAACCGCATGTCCCGACGTCTCATCCCCCTGCTGTCCGCGCTCGCTGCGGCGGTCGTCCTCGCCGCGTGCGGATCGGCCGACCCCGGGTCGGGTGGCGAGGGCCCGGCCGCCTCCTCCGGGGGCGACGCCGGAGCGACGGCCGCCACGGAGTCACCGACCGAGCAGGAGGCTCCGCCCAAGGGGCCGCCGCTGCCGGACGTGAGCGTCCAGGACCTCGCCGGGGGCTCGCTCAGCGTCGCTGACCTCGCCGGCGGCGAGAAGCCGGTGCTCGTTTGGTTCTGGGCGCCGCACTGCCCGTACTGCAACGCCGAGGCGAAGAACGTCGAGGCGTTCGCGAAGGCCAACAGCGACGCGGTCGAGGTCGTCGGCCTCGGGACGCAGGACTCGGTGGAAGAGGCCCAGGACTTCGTCCGCGAGCACGGGCTGCGGACGCCGCGCATGCTCTACGACCCGAGCTTCGAGTCCTGGCAGCGACTGGGCATCCGCGGCCAGCCCGCCGCGATCCTGTTCGACCGTGACGGGATCGCGCGGGCCCAGTGGTTCGGCCCGTTCGACGAGCAGCAGGTGCTCGAGATCGCCGGTCGCGTGTGACGCGCGGCGCCTGATGCTCGACGCGCAGGCCCGCGCCGCGGTCCGGCCCGCAGTCGACCGCGTGGCCGCACATGCCACCGGACACGGGGTGACGCCCGGCGCGATCACGGCCGCCGGGCTCGTCGTCGGCGTCGGCGCGTGCGTCGCCGCCGCGCTCGCGGCGTGGCCGCTCGCCCTCGCGCTATGGCTCCTCAACCGCAGCCTCGACGGCCTCGACGGCGCCGTCGCGCGCCTGCGGGGACCCACGGACCTCGGCGGCATGCTCGACTTCCTCGCCGACTTCGTCGTCTACGGCGGGTTCGTCGTCGGCGTGGCGATCGCGATCCCGGACGCCCGCATCGCCTGCGTCGTCCTCCTCGCCGCCTACCTCCTCAACAACGTCGCGCTGCTGAGCTTCGCCTCCCTCATCGAGAAGCGGGGGCTCGACCTCGGCGATGAGCGGTCGCTGCGGTTCACCGCCGGACTCACCGAGGGCACGGAGACGATCGTCGCCTACGTGCTCATCTGCCTTCTCCCGACCCACGCCGGGACGATCGCGTGGGCGTTCGCGGGCATGGTCCTCGTCACCGTCGCGCAGCGCGTCCGGGTCGCCGTCGTCACGCTCGGGGCCCAGCCGGAGGGCCGTCAGGGGGCGAGCGCGTAGGTGCGCACGTCGGCGTCGAGCGACTCCGCGCTCGTGTAGCCGCCCTGACGCACGAACCTCCGCTTGCCCCGCGCGTCGAAGAAGACCGTCGTCGGCCACCCCTGCCCGGCGCCGATCGCGCGGGCCTGCTCGGCCTTCGGGTCGAAGATGCTCGGGTAGGGCAGCGGGAACTCGCGCAGGAACCGCTCGGCGGCGCCGCGGTCGTCGCGGGCATCGAGCCCGAGGAACGCGACCTTGCCCTCGTAGCGCCTGCTCACCTCCGCGAACTCTCCGAACTCCGAGCGGCAGCTCGGGCACCACGCCGCCCACATGTTCACGGCGACCGGGGCGCCGCGCAGTGCCTCGAGGCGTTCGGCGAGCGATCCGTCGAGGACCACGCCGCCTTCGCGGGCCTGGATGCGCATCGCCCGACGCGCCCCCGTGTCGCGGACCGGCGGGGCGTCGGCGGCCGCCGCGACGGCCGCGGCGGGCCGGTCCTCCACCGGGACGAGCGACAGCCCGTCGGCGCCCGGCCGGTCGCGCAGACCGACGACGAGCCGCCCGCCGGCGAGCACGACGCAGACGGCGACGACCACGAGGAACGGGCGGTCCGAGGTCATCGGAACCCCGGCGAGAGGCGTCGCAGCGCGAGGATCGGTCGCAGGGTCCGCCGGGTGCGGGGCGTCGCGAACCGCGCGCGGATGTGCTCGTCGGCGGCCCGCGCCGCCGCCTCGGCGAACGTCGGGTAGGCGTGGACGGTCTGTGAGACGCGATCGATCCGCTCACCTGCGGTGATCCACGCGGTCAGCTCGACGATCGACTCCCCCGCCCCGCGGCCCACGAGCGTCGCCCCCACGAGCCGACCTCGCGGGTCCCCGATGAGCGTGGCCGCGCCCGTCGTCGCGGCGGCCGTGACTGCGCGGTCCACACGGTCGTAGCCCGCGGTGGCGACGGTGACGCGGTCGCCCCACCGCTCGCGGCCCTCGGTCTCCGTGAGGCCGACGTGGGCGACCTCCGGGTCGGTGAACGTGACCCAGGGGATCGCAGCGCGGTCGGTGCGCCGGCGCAGGCCGAAGAGCGCGTTGAGCGTCGCGTGGCGCGCGTGGTGGGCGGCGACGTGGGTGAAGGCGAGGCCTCCGGTGACGTCCCCGATCGCGAAGACGCGGCGGTTGCTCGTCCGCATCGTCGCGTCGGTGACGATCGCGCCTCGTGCGTCGGTGCTCACGCCCGCCTCGTCGAGGCCGAGGCCCGTGGTCCGCGGCGCGCGGCCGGCGGCGACGAGCACCCGGTCGGCGAGGATGGGCTCGCCGACCGAGAGGTCCAGGCGCGCGGTGCCGTCGGCGTCGCGTCCGGCGGCGGTGATCGACGCGTCCAGCCGCATGACGATGCCGTCGGCCCGCAGCGTGCCCGCGAGCAGGTCGGAGGCGCCCGGCTCCTCCCGGGGCAGCACGCGGTCCGCGACATCGACGATGGTGACGCGGGACCCGAGCCGTGCGAACGCCTGTCCGAGCTCGCAGCCGATCGGGCCCGCCCCGATGACGGCGAGTCGCGGCGGGAGCTCGCGCAGGTCCCAGACCGTCTCGTTCGTGAGCGGATCGAGATCCTCGAGGCCCGGGACCGGCGGGATGATCGCGTGCGAGCCGGTCGCGACGATGGCGCGGCGGAAGCGGACCCGGGTGCCCGCGACGTCGATCGTCGACTCCGAGGTGAAGCGCCCGTGCCCGTGGAGGACCGTCACGCCGGCCGCCCTCAGGCGCTCGGGGGAGTCGTGCGGTGCGATGTGATCCTGGACCGCGCGCACGCGGTCCATGACCCGGCCCAGGTCGATGTCGGGCGTGGTGGCGCTGACCCCGAGGCGGTCGGCGTGCCGGATCGCGTGGACGAGCTCCGCGGTCGCGAGCAGGCTCTTCGACGGGACGCACCCGGTCCACAGGCAGTCCCCGCCGGTCCTGTCGGCCTCGATGAGGACGACACGCGCACCGGTGCCCGCGGCGATCATCGCGCTCACCAGCCCGCCGGTGCCGCCGCCGAGGATCGCCAGGTCGTACGTCGTGCCGTGAGCCATTGCTCTTCAGACCCCAGGCGCCGCCGGGCGGTTCATCCCCGGGCTCCTCAGGACGGAAGCCGCCATGTGCGCTCCGTGACGAGCTCGAGGCCGACCTCGTCCCCGGGGCGCGGGGCGGCCGCCGGGTCGACGTGGGCGTGGATACGCCGACCGTCGACGTCGACCGCGATCCGGACGTGATCGCCGCGGTAGACGGACTCCACGACGAGGCCGCGGAGCCGCCCGTCGGGCTCCAAGCGCACGTGCTCGGGCCGGACGGCGAGCACCGCGTCCCCGTCCGGGATGAGGTTGGCGACCCCGAAGAAGCGTGCGACGGCGGCGCCGCAGGGCCGCTCGAACAGCGCGCGCGGCTCGTCGTGCTGGACGATCCGGCCCTCGAGCATCAGTGCGATCGTGTCGCCGAGCTCGGCCGCCTCGGCCCGGTCGTGCGTGATGACGACGGTGGTGAGGCGGCGGCGCTGCTGCACCTCGGTGATCATCCGCCGCAGGTCGCTGCGGCGGTTGGGGTCGAGGGCGGCGAGCGGCTCGTCGAGGAGCAGCAGGCGGGGGTCGCCGGTGAGCGCGCGCGCGAGCGCGACGCGCTGCTGCTCGCCACCGGACAGCCCGTGCACGCGCCGGTCACCGTGCGCGGCGAGCCCGACCTCCGCCAGCGCCGCGGCCGCGTGGCGTCGTCGCTCGCGACGGGGGCGCCCTGCAGCGCGGAGCGGCAGCGCGACGTTGTCGAGCACGTCGAGGTGCGGGAGCAGACGCGGCTCCTGAAACACGACGGCGAGGCCGCGTCGGTGCGGGGCGAGGCCGTCGAGGCGCATGCCGCCGAGGGTGATCGACCCGCTGTCGAGCGGCTCCAGGCCGGCGATCGCTCGCAGGAGGGTCGTCTTCCCGGCACCGGACGGGCCGACGAGCGCGACCCGCGTCCCGGCCCGGACCTCGAGCGTGAGGTCGCGCAGGATCGGGCTGCCGCCCGGCGACACCGTGAGCCGCTCGCAGACGAGAGCGTGTCCGCTCACAGGGGCCTCCTTCCGGCGCGCACCGCGACGGCGAGAGCGGCGACCGCCGGAGCGAGGAAGAGCAGCGACAGGCTCGCGGCGACCTGCGGGTCGGAGCCGACGAACGGCAGCAGGACGAGCGGAAGCATCGGCTGCCCCGCCCCCACCGCGAGACTCGTCCCGTAGTCGCTCCACGACACGAGGAACCCGAGCAGGGCGGCGGCGCCGATCGTCGGGGCCGCTGAGCGCACCGTGACGAGCAGGAAGCGGCGGACCGGCGACAGGCCGGCGGTGCTCGCCATCTCCTCCAGGGCGGTGAGCCGGGGACCGAACCCGGACAGGAGAACGACGATGGTGTACGGCAGGACGAACGTGAGGTGACCGACGACGAGGGCGAGCGTCGAGCCGTCGAGCCCGAGCCGGATGAGCCACTCGTTGAGCCCGCTCCCGATCGCGTAGCTCGGGACGAGCAGCGGTGCCGCGAGGAGGAGGAACACTGGACCGGGACGCCGCAGACGCCGCTCGCCGAGCGCGCGCGCCGCCGGCCACGCGAGAGCGAGGGCCACCGCGACCGTGAGGAGCGCGACCTCCAGGGAGTTCATGAAGGCCGACGCCGCCTCGCCCGTGAACGCGAGGCGTACCCCGCGGAGGCCGAGATCCTGCGGGACGAGCGCCGGTGCCCGCCACTCGTCGGCGAACGCGCGGACGACGAGCGCGCCGAGCGGTAGCGCCACGGTGCCGGCCGCCAGCGCGGGAAGGAGCGTTCGGCGGCGGCTATGCACCTTGCGCGTCCCGTGCCGCTCGCATCGCGATCACCGCGAGTCCGATCGAGACGCAGGCCGTGATCAGCAGCGTGGCCGCGGCGGTCGCCTGCCCGGCGAGGAGGTCGCCCTGGGTGGATGCGTAGGCGTATTCGGCGAGCGTCTGGGGGTACGTCGGGCCGACCGCGAGCGGAACCTCGAAGGCGCCCATCACGTAGGCGAAGACGACGGTGCAGCCGAGCACGAGCGGGGCGCGAATCGTGGGCCACGTCACCCAGCGCAGGCGCTGGAGCGGCGTCAACCCGAGCGCCGCGGTCGCCTCCTCCCTGTTGGAGTGGCCGCGGCCGAGGGCGGCGAGGAGGAGGACGAGGAGGAAAGGGACCTCCTTGTAGACGTACACGGCGACGATCCCGAGGCCCGCCTCGTCGCGCGTGAGCGTGAACGGCAGTCCGCCCAGCAGGCGTTCCGCCAGTCCGCCCGGCGCGAGCCAGAGCACCGCGACGACGGCGACGAGGAGGTGCGGGACCGGGACGGGAAGCGCGAGCAGCGAGCGGACGAACGGCCCGCTGCGGCGCACGCGCAGCGCGAGCGGGACCGCGATGACCGCCGAGAGGACCGTGCTCATCACCGCCACCCGCAGGGTGAACCACGCGGCATCGGCGAACTCGGGCGCTGCGAAGAGCCCCCGCCACGCGTCGAGGCTCGCCTCACCGCCCAGCGGGACGAGGCTCGCGCGCACCGCACCCGCGAGTGCGCCTCCGAAGAGCACGGCGACGACGAGCGCGGCCGGGACGACGGCGAGCGCGTCCCGCCGGCGACGGCGCCGCCGGGTGGGCGCGGCGGCGATTACCGCAGGACCTCGCGCGTCCATCGCTGTTCGATCGGCGCGACCTTCGCCGCCGCGATCTCGGGCACCGCGCGGCCGAGATCGGCGAGCACGTACGGGGAGTCGGCGACGGCGGAGAACAACCCGCGCTCGTCCTCGTCGAGCCGGTCGAGGTCCAGGACCGTCGGGTTCCCGAGAGCGTCCGGATCCGCCTTCGCGGCCTGCAGCTCCGGGCTGAGCAGGAGGTTGGCGAGGACCTGCGCGCCGGCGGCGTTCGCTGCGTTGGCGGGGATCGTCACGTAGCTCGTGTTCTGCAGCGCGCCGTCGCCGATCAGGAAGGGCCGGGTGGTCCGCGGCACCTGCCCCTTGCGGACGGCCGCGGCGACGAACGCCGAGTCGTAGGACATCGCGAAGTCGACCTCCCCGTCGCCGAACAGCGTCGTCAGCTCGGCCTCGGACTTCGGATAGGCACGGCCGCCGCGGTGCAGGTGCGGGGCGAGCTCACGAAGGTAGGACATCGCGCCGTCCTCCCCCTTCTCGGCGACGACCTGTCGCACGAACGCCGAGCCGGTGAAGTCCGGCGGCGCGGGGTAGGTCACGCGGCCCGGGTTCGCCTTCGCGTAGGCGAGCAACTCGTCGAAGCTCCGGGGCGGACGCGGGGTGCGGTCCGTGTCGTGGGCGAAGACGAACGCCGCCCGCTGCCACGGCGACTCCTGCCCCTCGACGGGCACCTGGAAGTCCTCGGTGAGCGAGCGGTCCTCGGGGTCGAGGTATCGCTGCGCGTTCGGGAGCCGGTCGGCCCATCCCTCCAGCCACAGCCCCGCGGACTTGCCCGCGGCGAAGTTCTCGCCGTTGATCCAGATCAGGTCCACGGCGCCCCCGGTGCGCTTCCCCGCACGCCGCTCCGTGACGACGCGCTGGACCGCGTCGGCAGTGTCGGTGACCGGCACGCGCTCGATCGTCACACCGGACTTCGCGGCCTCCGGCGCGACCACGTCGTCGACGTAGGCGTTGATCTTCTCGTCGCCGCCGAACAGCCACCAGCGCACGGTCTGACCGCGTGCCTCCTCCTCGATCGCGGCGAAATCTGCGGTGGCGCCGGCCGACGCGCTCACGGATGTGTCGTCGTCGGACCCGCAGGCAGCGAGTGCAACGGCAGCGACGACGGTGAACAGCGTGGCAAGGGCGTGGCGAGGATGCATTCGTCCTACTCGATCGGCAACAGGTCGGTGTCCCGGCCGCGGGGCCAGGTGACCCTCCGACCCGGGCTCTCGACCAACGATTCAGAGCTCGTCGAGAACCCGGGGCCGGCGATCTGTCACGCGAGGTTCGCCCATCGATCGGCGACCCCAGCGGCCGCCGGCCCGTCGCGAGCGCGTCCCCGATCTGGCGCTGCTCAGAAGGTCAGTACGTGAAAGTCATCGGCGAGCAAGCTCCGGATGCTGGGGTGTGCCTTGTACTCGTCGAGCAGCGGGATGCCGGCGCGCTCGACGTCCTCAACGACCCCGTAGGCACGCGCGCAGTACAGGCACGCGCCAGTGACGCCGCCGCGCACCTTCTCGAGCAGGCGGTGGTACTTGTGCTCCGGATCGGCCAGCGTCTTCAGCCACGTGGTGCCGGCGCCATCGAAGACGATGCGGACCTCGTCACCGGACTCCTCCGCCTCCAGCGCGGTGATGAAGGCATTTGCCATACGGCCCATGCCCTCCGACGTGTCGCTCCCGGCGAGCAGGACGATCGCGATCTTCATGAAGCCTCCTCGACACGGACACGCAGCGCCTCGAGTCCCTCGCGGTACAAGCCAGAGAACACCTGCTTCAGCTCTTCCTCCTGCTCGGGAGCCTCAGGCGCGAACTCGGCCTTCCACTCGACATGCGAGTGCCCATCGTGACCCTCGACGCTGAACCGCGAGCGATACGCGCTCAACGGCATCGGACCATCGAGGATCTCGTACTCATAGAACCGATCCTCGTCGGACCGCTCGAGGATCCGCTCCTCGAGCGCCCCCCCGTCCTGCAGCGTGCACGAGCGACGGTCTCCGTCCGCGGTGGAGCTCGCGACGGCCGGCAGCCATTCGGCGATGCGCCCGGGCTGCCCGGCGATCTCCCAGACCGCGGCGGGATCTGCGTTGATGGTGATCGTCTCGTGGATGGTCGTCATGCTGGTCTGCCTTTCTCGGGGTCGAGGACGTGATATCCAGCGTCGATACGTCTGACTCCTCGACGCCGAGAACGGTTCATCGAGGGTGCGTATCGGTGCGCCGGCGGCCACCGCCCTGAACCGTTTCGGCGAGCCGGGCCTCTATCGTCAAGGAACCGCACCCCGGCCGGTGCACGCTTCCGAGCTGCTCGAACCCCGGCGTGGCACGGCTCCGACACCCTCGCCCGCCATGTCTCCACCTCCGTCAGAGACCTTGTTCGCCCGCGCTCGCGAGGCATCGGTGTTCTGCCTGCAGTGGGACCATCTCCGCCGCACGCTGCGCATCGCGCTGATCGTCGGCGTCGTGCTGACCCTGATCAACCAGGGCGACGTGATCGCGGCGGGCGATGCGACCACGGCGACATGGGCGCGCTCCGGCCTGAACTTCGTCGTGCCGTTCCTGGTCTCCAACGCCGGACTGCTCAGCGGGCGCGCCGATCAGCCGTCGAGCCGGTCGAGCTCGGAGAGCACCCGGTCGATCGGCGGGTAGTCACCGAGCGCGGTACCCCGGTACACCCACACCGCACGGGCGTCACCGTCGAGCACCGCGAGCCCCGGCAGCTGGATCGGGTCGATGATGCGCCCCTGCCGGTTGCCACGCAGGATCGCGCGCAGGTAGATCCACCACCCCCGCGGGTTGAGCACCACCCACCAACGGCGCGGCAACTCGAGCGCGTCGTACACACGACGCTCGGGATCGACGAGCAACGGGAAGGTCACGTCCCTAGGGTTGGTGTAAGAGGCGGTCGGACGGAACGGTCGTAGTTCCGGCCACCGCGGCGCTCATGATCGTCGGACTTCTCACGGTTCGACGAAAGGAGGCCGGCGATGGCCGGTCAGGACAGGATGACGATC
>JBFIDS010000041.1:0-13849 GCA_041603715.1 Paraconexibacter sp.
CCGCCGCCGGATCGACCCCGCCGCCGCCCGTCGCCGCGGAGCAGTCGCCGCCGCCCGCCGCCCAGCTGTTCGAGCCGGGCCACTTCTACAGCCCCGTCCCGGACACCCGGGCCCTCGCGCAGGAGCCCACCCGCTCCCGGGTCTGGCCGGCGGTCCCGCGCGAGCTTCCGGGGGTGGACTGGCGCGCCGAGAGGCAGCTCGAGCTGCTCGCGCGCCTCGGCGAGCAGGACCCCCGCGACGGCTGGTACACGGAGAACCCGAACTTCTCGTTCCTCGACTCGTGGATGCTCCAGGCCGTCCTGCGCCACGCGGAGCCGCGGCGCGTCATCGAGGTCGGCTGCGGCTGGTCGTCGCTCGTCACGGCGTGGGTCAACCGCGAGATCTTCGGCTCGCGCGTCGACGTCACCTGCATCGAGCCCTATCCGCCCGAGATCCTCGCCGGCGGCCCGGTGCAGGGCATCTCCCGCCTCGAGGCGACGCCGGTCCAGGACGTGCCGCTCGCCCGCTTCGAGGAGCTCGGCGAGGACGACGTCCTCTTCATCGACACCGGGCACGTCGTGAAGACCGGGGGCGACGTGGCGTTCCTCTTCCACGAGGTGGTCCCGCGCCTGCGCCCCGGTGTCGTCGTCCACGTCCACGACGTCTTCCTCCCGCGGGACTACCCCGAGGACTGGGTGCTCGAGGGCCGGGGCTGGAACGAGCAGTACCTCGTGCAGTCGTTCCTCGCCTTCAACGCCGACTTCGAGGTCCTCCTCGCGAGCGCGTGGCTGTGGCACGACCACCAGGCC
The DNA here is from genome assembly GCA_041603715.1 of Paraconexibacter sp. GTDB lineage: Bacteria > Actinomycetota > Thermoleophilia > Solirubrobacterales > Solirubrobacteraceae > Paraconexibacter. Next base: position 789 of record JBFIDS010000041.1, read on the forward strand.
GCCCTCACCGCCGCGATCCCCGGCTTCGCACGGGCTCCGCGCGACGGCGGCGGGTCCCTGTGGCTGCGCCGGCGAACCTGACCGCTCCCCGCGCCCGCTGCGCGCGCCCGCCCCCAGCACCCCGCAACTCTGCGCTCCCGCTACCGTTGCCTGCCCCGTGACCAGCGCAACGACCACCACGGCGGACCGGAGCCGGAAGGAGCGTCTCGACGCGGCCCCCGCGGCGATCTCCGTCGACGGCGTGCACAAGCGCTTCCGGCTGCCCCACCAGCAGTACCACACGATGAAGGAGCGGATGCTGCATCCGTTCCGCTCGATGACCTTCGACGAGCTCAACGCGCTCAACGACGTGAGCCTCGAGATCAAGCAGGGCGAGTTCTTCGGGATCGTCGGGCGCAACGGGTCGGGCAAGAGCACCCTGCTGAAGTGCCTCGCCGGCATCTACAAGCCCGACTCGGGACGCGTCGTCGTCCGTGGCCGCCTGTCGCCGTTCATCGAGCTCGGGGTCGGGTTCAACCCCGACCTCACCGCGCGCGACAACGTCATCATCAACGCGGTGATGATGGGGCTCTCGCGACGCGAGGCCCGCCGGTCCTTCGACGAGGTCGTCGCCTTCGCCGAGCTCGAGGAGTTCGTCGACCTCAAGCTGAAGAACTACTCGTCGGGTATGGCGGTGCGCCTCGGCTTCGCGACCGCGATCCAGGTCGACGCCGAGGTCCTCCTCGTCGACGAGGTCCTCGCGGTGGGGGACGCCGCCTTCCAGCAGAAGTGCTTCGAGGAGTTCCACCGCCTGCGCTCCGCGGGCAAGACGATCGTCTTCGTCACGCACGACATGGCCTCGACCGAGCGCTTCTGCGACCGCGCGATGCTCATCGAGCGCGGCAACATCGTGATGATCGACGAGCCCCACCAGATCGCCCGCGCCTACAACGAGATGAACTTCGGGCGCCTCGTCCACACCACCGACGCCGACGACGAGGAGGGCGGCCGCTACGGGGACCGCAGCGCCTGCGAGATCGTCGACGCCTGGTTCGAGCTGCGCGGCGAGCGGATCTCGCAGGTCGCCCACGGCGAGCCGCTGGAGATCGTCACCCGCGTGCGCTTCACCGACACCGTCGAGGAGCCCGTCTTCGGCGTGACCGTGCGCAACGAGCTCGGCCACACGATCTTCGCGACGACGACCGAGATGGCGAACACGCCGGCCGAGACCTACGTCGCCGGTGACGACGTCCTCGTCCGCGTCTGCCTCGACACCTGGTTCTCGCCGTCGCAGTACAAACTCACCCCGTCCGTCGCCCGCAAGGGCTCGGGCGCCAACGCGCTCGACCTGCGCGAGGACCTCACCTCGCTCTACGTGCACGCGACGCGCGCCACCGGAGGGATCGTCGACCTGCCGCACACGATGGTCGTCGAGCGCACATGAGCACGACGACCGTCCGGGAGGCGTCCGTCGACAGCGGCGCGCGCGTCCCCATCACGCGGGACTCGGTGCGGCGCATCCTCACGCTCACGTGGACGCTCGCGATCACCGAGTGGCGGCTGAAGTTCTACGGCTCGACGCTCGGCGTCCTGTGGATGCTCATCCGCCCGTTCGCCTTCTTCGGCGTCATCTACATCGTCTTCACGCAGATCGCCGGCCTCGACGAGAACGTCGAGAACTACGGCGTCTACATCCTCTTCGCCCTCGTCACCTTCAACTTCTTCGCCGAGGTGACATCGAACTCCGTGCAGTCGCTCGTCATGCGCGAGAACTTGCTGCGCAAGATGCAGTTCGAGCCGATCGTGATCCCGCTCTCGGTGATGATCACGGGGCTCCTCAATTACCTGACGACCCTCGCCGCCGTCTTCCTCTTCGCGCTCGGCAACGGGATCTACCCGGACGTCTCCTGGCTGCAGCTTCCGATCATCATCCTCATCGTCGCGTTCTACGCGATGGGGATCGGGATGCTCCTCAGCACGCTCTACGTGCGCTATCGGGACGTGTATCCGGCGTGGGAGGTCATCCAGCAGATCCTCTTCTACTCGTCCTCGACGCTGTACGTGGCGACCCAGGTGCCCGAGGACTGGCAGGGCGAGTTCCTCGTCAACCCCCTGTCGGCGTGCTTCGCGCAGATGCGTCACGCGGTGATCGACCCCGGCGCCCCGACCGCGGCGACGATCATGGGCGGCATCCAGTACCTGCTCATCCCCGGGGGCATCGTGCTCGTCGTCTTCACCCTCGGCGCGATCGTGTTCCGGCGCGCGAGTCCGCTCATCGCCGAGAACCTCGAGATTGCCGCCGGTGCGCTGGACCGCTCCGCTCGCCCTTCTCGCCGCCGCCGGCTCCGGCCTGGCCGGCGCCCTGATCGGGCGCACGGTCACCCGCCGGGGGATCGTCACCCACGAGCGCGCGCGGGTCGCCGCCCCGGCCTCCGAGGCCCCGCCGGACGTGACGGGCACCCCCGTCGAGATCCTCGGCTCGATCCTCAACGAGCGCGCCGCGGTCAAGGTGGACTACCCGGCGCCGATCTCGTCGATCCTCGCGGCCCGGCTCACCGACGCCGACCGCGCCGAGATCGACGAGGCCGCCGCGACGCGCATCGACGCGGGCCTCGCCGCGTCGTGGAACGGTGACGAGAGCGAGAAGCACCGCGACCGGCTCCGCCTCCTCATCTGCGGCGCCTACGACCTCGACGACGCCCTCGCCCGCACCGGCCTCATCCGCGCCGAGCCCCCGGCCGAGGTCCATGCGATGGCCCACGGACCGTACGCCGCCGCGGGGGACCCGTACCTCGCCGACGCGATGTTCGGTGCCATCGAGGCGGGCGGCTTCGAGGTGCCCGAGGGCGGCACCGTCCTCGACTTCGGCTGCTCCTCGGGGCGGATCCTGCGGCCCATCGCGGCTGCCCGCCCGGACCTGCGCTGCCTCGGCTGCGACCCGAACGGCCCCGCGATCGAGTGGGCGCAGGAGAACCTCCCGATGGCGGAGTTCTTCGTGAGCCCCCAGCGCCCGCCGCTCGCGCTCGACGACGGATCGGTCGACGCCGCCTACGCCCTGTCGATCTGGTCGCACTTCGGCGAGGCTCCCGCGCTCGCCTGGCTCGACGAGATGCACCGCGTCATCCGGCCCGGGGGGAGCCTCGCGCTCACGACCCACGGGCTCGACACCCTCGCCTACACGGTCCGGGCCGGAGAGATCGCGGACTCGAGCGCCGCCGCGGCCGCCTACGCCATGCTCAAGGGCGATCTCCACTTCATCGACGTCTTCGGGTCGGACGGCGACTGGGGCGTCGTCGACGAGGAGTGGGGCAACGCGTTCTTCACGCTCGACTGGCTCGCCGCCCGCATCACGCCCCGATGGGCGATCACCCGCCACCAGCCCGGTGGCCTCGGCGGCCACCAGGACATCATCACGCTGCGCCGCGAGCCGTAGCCGCGGCGGCCGCGCTCACCAGTCCGGCAGCTCCGTCGCAGCGAACTCGGCGAGCGTCGGCGCGGTCGCGTCGCGCTCGCTGAAGGTGCGGTCGGCCTCCGGGATCGGCCAGTCGATGCCGACGGCGGGGTCGAGGAACGAGATCCCGCGCTCGACGTCGCCCGAGTAGTAGGCCGACTGCTTGTAGAGCACGTCGGCGATCTCGCTCGTCACGCAGAAGCCGTGGCCGAAGCCGACGGGGACGTAGAGCACCCGCATCGTCTCGTCGGAGAGCTCGAAGGCCTCCCACTCGCCGTACGTCGACGACGAGCGGCGCAGGTCGACGAGGACGTCGACGATCGTGCCCCGCCCGCAGCGCACGAGCTTCGCGCAGCCATCGCCGATCTGGAAGTGCATGCCGCGAACGACCCCGTACCCCGACCGCGAGTGGTTGTCCTGCACGAACCGGTCGTGGATGCCGAGCTCGGCGACCTCGTTCTCGCGGTAGGTCTCCGAGAAGAACCCGCGATCGTCGGGGAAGACCTTCGGCTGGAGGAGGAGCGGGCCGTCGAGCCGGCTGGGGATGACCTCGAAACGCACGGCGGGAAGGGTCGCAGACGACCGCCGCAGGCGCGTCGCCGATACCCTCGGGCCGTGGCCGACCCGGACCCCAAGCCCAAGGCGCCCGCCCGCGCGCGCAAGCCGGCCGCGAAGGCGAGCGCGGCGACGAAGGCGACCGCCGCCGCGAAGACGCCCGCCGCCCGCAAGCCCGCCGCGACGCGCCCCGACGCGAAGGACCGCCGGATCGCGGAGCTCGAGACGCGCGTCGCCGAGCTCGAGGTGCAGCTCACCGAGCAGGCACGCGCGACGAACGAGCTCGTCGCCCGGGCGCAGGAGCGCCTCTACTGGCTCGACCGCTGGGGCGTCGACATCGAGCGCGTCATGGCGCGCCCCGGCGCCCACCGCGCGCTCGCCGTGCTGAAGGCGGTGCGCTCCGCGGTGCGCGCGGTACGCAAGGCGATCCGACGGGTGTCGCGCTCCACGTCGTGAGCCTCCCTCAGCGCGGCTCGCGGAGCGGGTCGCGCCAGCGCAGGCCCTCGAATCGCGCGAAGTCCCGGTCGGTGCTGCACAGCTCGAGCCCGTGCTCGATCGCGAGCGCGGCGAGGTGAGCATCGGACACGAGGTCCGCGCCTCGGCCCGCGTCGCGTAGCGTGAGCGCGAAGACCTCGGCGTGGCGTTCGGTGGGCTCGGGCGTCCACACGGCGGGTAGCGAGAGCCACTCACGGACCTGCGTCCAGGCAGCGTCGAGGCCCAGCGGCTTCGCGAAGATCCGGGGATGCGTCGCGATGCGGAGGAAGCCGACGCTCACCGGCCACGGCACCCCGACGGGTTCGGGCGCATTGAGCCGCGCGTCGAGCCACTCGCGGGCCGCCTCGTGTTGCGGCGTTCCGGCGAGGCGCGCGTAGACGAGCAGGTTGACGTCGACGAGGATCACTCGGCGCGCATGGGGCCGTCGACCTCGTCGAGGAGCTTCCCCGTGTCGTCGATCGACGGGACGAGCAGGCCGCCGCCGTCGCTCACCGGCGTCGCGTAGCGCTCACGCACCGGACCACCGCCGGCCTCCGCGATGAGCCCGAGCCGCACGAGTCGGTTCACCTCGTCGCTGAGCCGTGCACCGCGTTCGCGGCGCCGGCGCTGCAGTTCGCTCGCGACGTCGTCCGCGAGGATGAGCGTGGTCCGCATACATACGAGCATACGAATGTGTATGCGTGGATGTCAACGCCCTGCGGGGTCCTGCGGCGGACGGGCAGATACCCTCGCGCCGTGCCCCGCAGCGTCTCCGTCGTCGTTCCCGTGAAGGACGGCGCCCCGTACCTCCGCGAGCTTCTCGACGCGGTCCTCGCCCAGTCTGGCGCGGCGCCGGGGGGCCTCGACGTGCTCGTCATCGACTCGGGGTCCACGGACGGCAGCGTCCGGATCGCCCGCGAGGCCGGCGTGCGCGTCCTGGAGATCGACCCGGCCACGTTCGGGCACGGGCGCACGCGCAACCTCGGAGCGCAGGAGACGACCGGGGACGTCATCGCCTTCCTCACACAGGACGCGACGCCCGTCGCGGGCTGGCTCGAGGCGATCCTCGAGGGGTTCGACCTCGCCGACGACGTCGGCGCCGTCTACGGCCCGCACCGTCCGCGTCCGGACACCTCGCCCATGATCGCGCGCGAGCTCGACGGCTTCTTCGCCGGGCACGCGACACCCCCCGGACCCGACGGCGGGCCCACGGTCCAGCGGGAGGGCGGCGAGACGTTCCTGTCGAACGTCAACGCCGCGTACCGGCGCGACTGCTGGGAGCAGATCCGCTTCCCCGACGTCCCCTACTCCGAGGACCAGGGGTTCGCGCGCGCCATGCTCGCCGCCGGGTGGGCGAAGGTCTTCCACCCGGGCGCCGCCGTGCTGCACGCCCACGACTACCCGCCGGTGGACTTCGCGCGGCGCTACTTCGACGAGTACCGCGGCCTGCGGGAGACGATCGGACACGTCGAGCGGCTCGGCGTGCGCTCCACGCCGCGGACCGTGCGTGACCTCGTCGCCGCCGACCGCGCGTGGATGGCCGAGCGCGGCTACGCGGCGACCGACCGGCGCCGGTGGACGGCGCGCGCGCTCGTGCACCACTCCTCCCGCCTGGCGTTCGCGGCGCTCGGCTCGCGCGCCCACGCGCTGCCGGCTGGCGTGCAGCGCGCGATCTCGCTCGAGGGCACCGCCGGCGCCGTCGACCCCGGCCCCCCCGCCGAGCTGCGCGCGGCCACGCCCGACCAGGCTCGCCCGCCGGCCGGCAAGCCGATCGCGGCGGCCTCGCGCGCGCTCGCCTACGACGCGATCCGCCGGTACGCCAAGGAGGGGGCCGCCCCGCTCCTGCACCCGCTGAGCGGGCAGGACGCCGACCGTCCGCTCCACGTCGCCTGCGTCATCCCGCCCTTCGACCGCGGCTCGGGCGGGCACAACTCGATCTTCCAGCTCATGGTCCGCCTCGAGCGGGCCGGCCACACGGTCTCGTACTGGATCCACGATGAGTACGGGCACCGCGCGCACGAGAGCGGCACTCGCGTGCGGCGCGACATCCGGGAGTGGTTCGCGCCGATCGAGGGGCCCGTGCACCGCGGCTTCGCGGGCTGGGCGGGTGCGGACGTCGTCTGCGCGACCGGGTGGCAGACCGCGTTCCCCGTGATGCTCCTGCCCGGCTGCCGCGCGCGGGCCTACCTCGTGCACGACCACGAATCGGACTTCTACGCCGAGTCGGTCGAGGCGCGCTGGGCGGAGGCGACCTACAGCCTCGGGATGCACGCGATCTGCTCGTCGCCGTGGCTGCAGGACATCGTCCGCGACCGCTACGACGGCACCACGTCGCTCTTCGACTTCGGCGTCGACCACGCGGTCTACCGGCCCCTCGACCTGCCCCGCCGGACGGACACCATCATCGTCTACGGCCGCAACGAGACGCCACGCCGCGCGGTGCCGCTCGCGCTCATGGCCCTCGAGGAGCTGCGCGACCGCGGGCGCACGTTCCGCGTCGTGAGCTTCGGCGGCAAGGACGAGATCGACATGCCGGTGCCCTACGAGCACCTCGGGGTCCGCGACCCGCACGAGCTCGCCGCCGCGTACGCGCAGGCGACGGTCGGCCTCGTCCTCTCGCTCACGAACTACTCGCTCATCCCGCAGGAGATGCTCGCGTGCGGGCTGCCGTGCGTCGACCTCGCCGGGATCAGCGCCGAGGGCGTCTTCGGCGACGACGGTCCCGTCGCCCTGAGCGCGTTCGACCCGATCGCGCTCGCCGACGCGATCGAGCGGCTGCTCGACGACCGCGACGAGTGGGAGCGCCGCTCGCGCGCCGGCCTCGAGTTCGTCGCCGACCGCACCTGGGACGTCGCCGCCCAGCAGGTCGAGGCCGGGCTGCGCGAGGCGCTCCGACTGCGCGTCGCCGAGACGTCGGGCGCGCGCGGACGCCGGCCCGCGGCACGGCGCACCGGGCGGTCGACCCCGTGAGCCCGCGCCTGCCCCGTCGCGGCGCGGACCGCGGCCCCCGCCCGATGCGGCTGCCCCCGCAGATGCTCGAGGCGCTGCGCGACGGAGCGGCCCCTCTGTCCGGCGGCGGGGCCACGCGGGCGGACGCCGACCAGCTGTCGGTCGCGGTCGTCGTCCCCCAGTTCCGCCGCGGGTCCGGCGGCCACAAGACGATCACCGACCTCGTCCGCGGACTCGAGGCGCGCGGGCACGCGCTGTCGCTGTGGCTCGTCGACGAGGAGGGCCTCCACGACGGCGCCTCCGAGGGCGAGCTGCAGCAGGTCTTCCGCGAGTTCTTCGGCCCGATGCTCGCGCCGCTGCGGCGGCTGCCCGACCCCGGTCCCGGCGCGGCGTTCCCCGCCGTCGACGTCGTCGTGGCGACGGGCTGGCAGACGGTCCCGGCCGTCCTGCGCATCCCGGGCGCGGGCGCGCGGGCCTACCTCGTCCAGGACCACGAGCCCGAGTTCTACGCGACGTCGATCGAGCGCGAGTGGGCCACCTGGACCTACGGCCAGGGCCTGCACGCGATCTGCGCCTCGCCGTGGCTCGCCGATCTCGTCGCGCGTGAGCACGGGGCGTCGGTCTCATCGTTCGACCTCGGCGTCGACCACGGCAGCTACCACGCGCTCCCCACGCACCGCCGCGACGACCTCGTGCTCTTCTACGCGCGCGCGGTGACACCGCGCCGCGCGGTCCCGCTCGGCGTCCTCGCCCTGCAGGAGCTCCACCGCCGCCGGCCCGACATCGAGATCGCGCTCTTCGGGGACGGTCGCGAGCTCGCGACGCCGTTCCCGCACCGGCACCTCGGCGTGCTCTCGCCCGAGCGGCTCGCCCACGCCTATGCGAGCGCGACGGTGGGGCTCGTCCTCTCGCTCACGAACCCGTCGCTCGTCCCCACCGAGATGCTCGCCTGCGGCCTGCCGGTCGTCGACCTCGCGACGCCGTCGATGGTCGCGACGTTCGGCGCCGACGGTCCCGTCCGACTCGCGGCCGTCGACCCCGTCGCGATCTGCGACGCGATCCTCGAGCTCGTCGACGACCTCCTCGCTCGGGCCGAGCGCTCGCGCGCGGGCGTCGAGCTCGTCGCGGGTCGCACGTGGGACGGGGCAAGCGCCCAGGTCGAGGCCGGGCTGCGGGCGGCGCTGTCGGCGGCGTAGGAAGGGCGGCGGTGGCGAAGTCCGGGCCCGGGGGGCCCGCTCACACCACCGCGGTCCACTTCTCGACGTTGACGTCGTGGATCTCCTGGAGGACCTCGTCGATCCCGTACGTGAGCGACCACGTGGGGTGGTCGCGCTCGAAGGCCGCGAGGTCGCTCACCCACCAGCGGTGGTCCCCGATACGCGCCTCGTCGGAGAGCGTGTAGTCGAGGGTCCGGCCGCTGATCGCCTCGCACTTGGCGATCGCCTCGAGCATCGACACGTTCGACTGGCGGCCGCCGCCGAGGTTGTAGACCGCCGCGGCCTTCGGGTTCTCGTGGAACGCCTGGAACGCGGCGACGACGTCGTGGGAGTGGATGTTGTCGCGGACCTGCTTGCCGCCGTAGCCGAAGATCGTGTACGGCGTGCCCGTGACGGTGCACTTCATGAGGTAGGCGAGGAAGCCGTGCAGCTGGGCGCCCGCGTGCTGGGGACCGGTGAGGCAGCCGCCGCGGAAGCAGACCGTCGGCATGTCGAAGTAGCGCCCGTACTCCTGCACGAGGAGGTCGGCCGCGGCCTTCGAGGCGCCGAAGAGCGAGTGCGTGCAGGTGTCGATCGACATCTCGAGATCGATCCCGCCGTACCAGCGGTGGTTCTGCGGCAGCTCGAGGCGCGTCTCGCGCTCCTCGAGCGGCAGGACGTTCGGCCGGTCGCCGTAGACCTTGTTCGTCGAGGTGAAGACGAAGGTCGCGTCGGGGTTGTGGGTCCGCGCGGACTGCAGCAGGTTGAGCGTGCCGTTCGCGTTGACGGTGAAGTCCGTGTGCGGCTCCCGCGCGGCCCAGTCGTGCGAGGGCTGTGCGGCGGTGTGGACGACGAGGGCGAGGTCCTTCGCGTGCCGCGCGAAGACCGCGTCGATGCCGTCCGTGTCGCGGATGTCGAGGTCGAGCGCGCTGAACGAGGAGCCGAGCTCCGCACTCAGGCGCTCGGTCGTCGGCGCGGTCGTCGCCTCGTCGCCGAAGAAGTAGCGACGCATGTCGTTGTCGATCCCGACGACGTCGAATCCCTGCTGCACGAAGTGGCGCGCGGCTTCGGAGCCGATCAGTCCCCCGGAACCGGTGACGATGGCGACAGGCATGTGGTGAGACTCCCCCCGGGGGTCGAACGACGGTCGCGCGCAGCTTGCCAGAAGCGGCGGGTGGAGCACGTGATCCCCCGTGGCGGCGGGCTCGGCACCTTTTTCCCTTGCGGCGGGGCGTCCAGCCTCCGCCGGGTCACGGTGCAGTGGTTCGGCGGGCATTCGTCGCGGTTCCCGCTCTTTGCGGGCTTTTCGCCGTCGTGTCCCGTCGAGTCGACATCGAGGGGGGAGAACTTCCGCGCGTCCACCCTCATGGGGGGTGATGCCCGGCTCCCCCGAAGATGCGTTGCGGGTCCCCGTGACGCCTCCTACCTTGTCCGTCCAGGACAACGCAGCACCGGCCCGCGGACGGGCCGGCGACGGGGACATGAGCCAGGGATCGGTCATCGCACCCACGCACGGGGGGTCGTGCTCGGGGCACACGCAGGCCGGACCGGACGGGCTCGTCCCCGTTCTTGCGGCTGCTCGTCCCGTGCCGGTCAGCCACCATCACGTCCAGGTCCAGGAGCTCCGTCCGATGTCACGTCTCGCCCGCCGTACGTCCGCCGCCGTGGTGACGGCCTGCGCCCTCGGCGCCGGCCTCGTCCCGGCGGCCGACGCCGCGCGCTACACCGTCCAGCTGTGCCACCAGTCCAGCGGCTTCGCGACCGAGGGGGTGGTCCCCGCGACGCAGGGCAACTACGTGACCGCGAGCGCGTGCGGCCAGCCCGACCCGTCGCTCTTCGGCCTGCTCAACGACGGCGTCGAGCACGCGCCCGGCGATGCGGCCTACGTGAGCATCACCGCGCCGAGCGGCACGTCGCTCGCCCGGCTCGACGCGCGCCGGGTCGCCGCGGCGGGGCCCTCACGCCCGTACGGCACCCCGGTCGCCCAGCTCTTCACCGCTCCCGGAGGCGTGCAGGAGATCTTCTCGGCGCTGCCCGGGCACCCCGCCTCGGCGAACGGCCACGTCGGGTACGACCTCGGCGGGGCCTCGTCGGTCGCGTGGGGCGCGTCGTGCACGGGCACCGCCGGGTGTCCCGTCGGCCCGACGTACTTCACGCTCTACGACCTCGTCCTCCAGCTCGAGGACGCGGGGATCCCGACGGTGACGAACGTCGCCGGGACCCTGCGCAGCCCGACCGCGACCACGCGGCACCGCTCGCTCACGTACACGGGGACGGACGCCGGCAGCGGGGTCTACCGCCAGCGGCTGATCGTCGACGGCGTCGCGCGCGCCGCGGAGACCGTGCACGACAACAGCGGCCTGTGCGCCGCGCCGTTCACCGCGCGGGTTCCGTGTCGCAGGGAGCTCACGGGTGCCGTGTCCCTCGACACCGCCACGCTCGCGGAGGGCACGCACGAGATCGCGCTCGACGTGCGCGACGCCACCGACGACAACCGCCGCGTCGAGGGGCCGTGGACGATCCTCGTGGACAACCAGCCGCCCGTCGTCGGAGCGGTCACGCTCACCGGCACCGCCCGCGACGGGGACACGCTCACCTGCGGGGCGCCGGTGAACGGCCAGTCGCCGACCGTCACCTTCCAGTGGCTGCGCACCCAGCCCGACGGCAGCGGGCCGCAGGCGATCCCGGGCGCGACGAACGCGGCGTACGCGGTCGTCGGCGCGGACGTCGGGCGCAAGCTCGTGTGCCGGATCGCCGCGCAGGACGCGGGCGGCACGACGACCCGTGAGAGCACGATCACCCAGGTCCCGTTCGACCAGGGTCGGACGGTCGCGCCCTACTGCTCGGGGCGCCCGACGGGTCCCGCGGACGAGTGCGGGGACCGCGATGGCGACGGCACGGTCAACCGCCTCGACCCCGACATCGACGGGGACGGGGTGCCCAACGACACCGACAGCGACCCGCACGATGCGAGCGTACCCGGGCCGTCGGCGCCGGCCGGCGGCGGCAGCGGCTCCTCCGGCGGTGACGTGAACGGCAGCGGCACGCCCGCCGTCGGCCAGAACGGGCCCGCCGGGACGGGCGGCACGGCGGGCACACCCGGGGCCCCGGGGACGACCGGTGCCCCCGGGACACCCGGCGCGCCCGGTCCCGCCGGTGCCGCGGCGGCCGTGCCGGTCGGCGCGGCGGGCACCGTGCGTTTCGCGCTCGCGGCGGGGTCGACGACCGGGCCCGCGGCACGGGCGCGGTGGTCGCGCTCGGCGTTCGTGCTGCGCGGCCGGCTCACCGACCCCGCGGGCCGGCCCGTGCCGGGGGTCCGGCTGACGCTCACGCAGGCCGTGCGCTCGACGTCGCGCACGCTCGCGGCCGTGACGACCGCGGCGGACGGCTCGTGGGCGTTCCGCGTCCCCCGTGGCCCGAGCCGGACGGTCACCGTCCGCGCCGGGGACAGCGCGACGCCGGCGACGGTGTCGGTCCGGCAGGCGGTCATCGCCCAGGTCGAGTTCCGCTCACTGAGGAAGCGGATCCGGCGGGGCGGCGCGGTGTCCTTCCGTGGCCGCCTGCGGGGCGGCTACACGAACCGCCGGGAGAAGCTCGTCGAGTTCCAGGTCCACTACCGGGGCGCGTGGCGCTCGATCGCGACGCTTCACGCACGCGGAGGGACGTTCGCCGTCCGCTACCGCTTCGGCCGGGCCGCGCGGGGGACGTTCCGGTTCCGCGCGCGTACGCTGCCGACCGACGGCTACCCGTTCGCGCCCGCGGCGAGCCCGTGGCGCAAGGCGACCGTGAAGGTCGGATGAGCCGGGGCGTCCCGACTCGCCTGCTCACCGTCACGGCCGCGGCGCTCGCCGCGGCCGTCGGCGTGCCCGGCGTGGCATCCTCCGCCGATGCGGCAGGGATGCCGCTCACGGACGAGATGGCCCGGACGTATGGCCTCGACTGGATCCCTCACATCGACCCGCGCGACCTTCCCCCGGAGCGCGCGGTGACGTGCCTCGTCGACTCGGGGGTGAGCGTCACGCCGCTCCTGCCCCCGGACGGACCGGCGGGCCCGGTGATCGAGCGCAACTCGGTCTTCTCCGACGGAGACGGCACCGGCGGGTCGAGCTGGGCCGAGCAGCACGGCACGCGAATGGCCGAGTTCGCGACCGCGGTGTGGCCCGCGACGCGGATCCTCAGCTACCGGGCGATGCCGCGGGGGAGCGAGGTGTTCCCGGCGGGGGCGTACGAGCGGGGGCTGGAGCGGTGTCGGAAGGACGTCGACCGGCACCGTGTCGTTGTCGCGCAGCTGAGCCTGGGGTGCGCATGTGCCCTCTCGGGTGAGGATCTCTCCCGACTGGAAGATTCAGTCGACACGGCAGTCGAACGCGGAATCGCCGTTATCGCTGCGGCGGGCAACAATGCCGGCAGCCCGGAGCCTGCCGCGGGTATCGCTGGCGTGCTACCGGCCGTCGCGG
>JBFIDS010000042.1:0-13779 GCA_041603715.1 Paraconexibacter sp.
AGCAGGAGCAGCAGCGTGAGCAGCAGGAAGCGCACCCGCCTACCCGCCGGGGGTTACCGGGAACGCGCCGCGCCCGGCATAGCGGACCGCCTCACCCAGCTCCTCCTCGATCCGCAGGAGCTGGTTGTACTTCGCGACGCGGTCCGAGCGCGACGGCGCGCCGGTCTTGATCTGCCCGCAGCCGGTCGCGACGGCGAGGTCGGCGATCGTCACGTCCTCGGTCTCGCCTGAGCGGTGTGACATGACCGCGGTGTAGCCGGCGCTGCGGGCGAGGCGGATCGCCTCGAGGGTCTCGGTGAGCGTGCCGATCTGGTTGACCTTGATGAGGATCGAGTTCCCCACGCCGGCGTCGATCCCGCGCTGCAGGCGCGCAGGGTTCGTGACGAACAGGTCGTCCCCCACGAGCTGGACGGTCTCCCCCACCTTGTCGGTGAGGACCTTCCAGCCGGCCCAGTCCTCCTCGTCCATCCCGTCCTCGATCGAGAGGATCGGGTACTTCCCGCACATCTCGGCCCAGTACGTCGCGAGCTCGTCGGGCGTGAGCTTGCGGCCCTCGTGCTCGAGGTCGTAGAGGGAGTCGTCGCCGAAGATCTCGCTCGTCGCCGGGTCGAGCGCGATCGCGATGTCGGTGCCCGGGACGTACCCCGCCGCCTCGATGCCGTCGACGAGGACCGCGAGGGCCTCCTCGTTGGACCCGAGGTTCGGCGCGAAGCCTCCCTCGTCGCCGACCGACGTCGCGAGCCCGCGGTCGTGGAGGAGCTTCTTGAGCGAGTGGAACACCTCGGTGCCCATACGCAGGCACTCCGAGAACGACCCCGCGCCGCACGGGACGACCATGAACTCCTGGAAGTCGACCGAGTTGTCGGCGTGGGAGCCGCCGTTGAGGACGTTCATCATCGGCACGGGAAGGACGTTGGCCTCCGCGCCGCCGAGATGGCGCCAGAGCGGCTGGCCGGCCTCGGCGGCCGCGGCGTGCGCCGCCGCGAGGGAGACGCCGAGGATCGCGTTGGCGCCCAGGCGGCTCTTGTTCGGGGTGCCGTCGAGCTCGATGAGCGCGCCGTCGAGGCCCGCCTGGTCACCGCCGTCGCGCTCCGCGACCGCCCGGGCGATCTCGCCGTTGACGTTCGCCACCGCCGTCGTCACGCCCTTGCCGAGGTACGCGTCGCCGCCGTCGCGCAGCTCGGTCGCCTCGAACTCGCCGGTCGAGGCCCCCGACGGGACGGCCGCCCGGCCGTGGGCGCCGGAGGTGAGCGTCAGCTCGACCTCGACGGTGGGGTTGCCGCGGCTGTCGAGGATCTGACGGGCGTGGACGGACTCGATCGCGCTCATGGCCCGGATTCTGTCGTGGGCGGGACCGTCGTGTCGTGCGACCCACGCCGGTCCCCCTGGGTCCGGCTGCGACGGCGCCCGGCCGGACGGTCACGCCTCCCGCAGCCGCGCCTGCGCGTAGAACTGCAGCTGGCGGTCCGGCGGGAGCTCGTTCCACGCCTCTCCCGCGCGGGCCGCCTCGCGCTCGGCGGCATCGACGCGGCCACGGAACCGCGCGGCGGCGGCGCGCAGCGCGAGCTCCGGGTCGACCTTCACCTTCCGCGCGACGTTGACCGCCGCGAACAGGACGTCGCCGACCTCGTGGAAGAGCGCGTCGCGGGCCGGACCGGCCGGCGAGAGGTCGCCCCCCGACGCCTCGATCGCCTCCGCGAGCTCCTCGAGCTCGGACTGCACCGCGTGGAGCGGGATGACGTCGAAGTCGAACCCCGTCGAGGCGGCGCGCCGCTGCACCTTGCGGGCGTAGAGCGGGGCCGGGAGGTTCTCCGGGACCTCTCCGAAGATCCCCTCCTCGCGCCCGGCCTCCGTCGCCTTGATGGCGTCCCAGTTGCGCAGGACCTCGCCGGCGCTGTCGGCCCGGACCGTCCCGTCGTCGGCCGTGACGACCGACTCCGGATCCGGGAACACGTGCGGGTGACGACGCACGAGCTTGTCGTGACAGCCGTCGGCGACGTCGGCGAGCGTGCCCGCCCCGCGCTCCTCGAGGAGGAGCGACAGGAAGTGCACCTGAAAGAGCACGTCCCCGAGCTCGTCGAGGAGCTTGCGGTCGTCGCCCGCGTTGGCGGCGTCCGCGAGTTCGTAGGCCTCCTCGACGGTGTGCGGGACGATCGAGCGGGCGTCCTGCTCGCGGTCCCACGGACACGCCTCGCGCAACGTGCGCGTGAGCGCGTCGAGGCGGGCGAGCGCCGCCGGGATGTCGACTGCGCTCACCCGCCCTCCCTGCGTCCTACTCGGCCGGCGGCGCCGTGTCCGGCACCGGGACCTGCTGCTGCTGGCCCTGCGGGGGAGCCGCGCCGCCGGGCTGCGCGCCCGTCGTGTCGGTCTCCTCGTCCGGCGCGTTCTTGCAGTCCTGGATCACGAACTCGTCGCGGCAGTTCGTCTTGTCCTTCCACTTGTCGCGGAAGTCCTCGACGAAGTCGTCGAGCGCCTTCTGCTGACCCTCGGCGACGAGGAGCTGCTTGATCGTCTCCTTCGCCTGGGCGAGCGTCTGCTGCGAGGCCTTCGTGATCTTCTGGACCCGGAAGACGTAGTAGCCGAACTGCGTCTTCACCGGGCCCTTCAGCTCGCCCTGCTTCGCCGAGAACGCCGCCTCGGCGAGGGCGGGCTCGAGCTGCTCCTTGGGCTGCTGGAGGAGCACGCCGCCCTGATCCTTCGACGCGGGGTCCTCGGAGAAGCGCTTCGCGACGTCCTTGAAGGACCCGCCGGACTCGAGTGCGGCTTTCGCCTGGTCGGCCTTGTCCTTCTTCTCCGTGAAGATGATCCGCATGTCGCGCCGCTCGGGCTGCGCGAAGCGCTCCTTGTTCTTCGCGTAGTAGTCCGCGATCTGCTTGTCGGTGACCTTGTCGGTCCCCTCGGTGACCTTCTCGCGGATCTTGTTGGAGAGGGTGTCGAGCTCGACGCGGAAGTAGAGGTCCTCGAGCGTCATCCCGGAGGACTTGAGGAAGTTCTGGAAGTCCTCCTCCTTCGGGAACGACTGCTTCTTCGTCTCCTCGAACTGCTTCTTGATCTCCGCGTCGGAGACCTTCACGTCCTTGTCCTCGGCCTCGCCCTGGATCCACTCCGCCGAGATGAGGAACGTGAGGACCTGGTCGCGGAGGCCCTCGTACTCCTGCTCGCACTGCGTCTTGAACTGGGCGTTCGTCGGCTTGGGCTGCCCCTTGGCGGGCTTGGGCGCCTCCTTGGCCTTCTTCGCGATGCAGGCGGTGAAGTCGGGCGGCTGCGGCACCTGAACGGCGGGCTGCTTGCCCTTGGCGGCGGCCTCCGGATCGGTCGCGCCCTGCGTCGAGATCGCGGCGACCTTCATCCAGCGGTCGAACTCGGTGCGGGTGATCGAGGTGTCGCCCACCTTCACCACCGCGTCGCCGGGGACGGCGTCGCCACAGGCGGCGAGGGCCGTGGCCGACAAGAGAACGGCGGCCGGAGCCGCCAGGAAGCGTGACTTTGCTCGTGTCATCTGACTCCTCATGGTAGCGAGGCGGAAACGACGGCGAGCAGGTCGTCCGCGGCCCTCACCACCGCGGCGAAGCGGTCCTTCGCGTCCTTCGGCACGCGGAAGCTCACCTGCGAGCGCCCGGGCTCGACCTTCACGCCCTCGCCCCGCTCGCGCAGCGACTCGGCCTGCTCCGGCTCCAGGTCGATCGGGGTCACGGACAGGAGCTCCCCGCGGAAGGTCACCGCGCGTGCGCCCGCCTGCCCCAGCTTGATCCGCGCCTGCTGCAGCAGGATCAGGTTGTTGAGCGCGTCGGGAACCGGCCCGAAGCGGTCCTCGAGCTCCTCCCCGAGAACGCCGAGGTCGGCGACCTCGCGCGCCCCCGCGATGCGCCGGTGGACATCGATCTTCGCCTGCTCGTACGGGATGTAGTCCGACGGGATGTAGGCGTCGACGCCGACGTCCAGCCGCACGGGCTCCACGTCGTCGGCCGGGTCCCCACCCTCGGCGTCGGCCGCGGCGACCGCCTCCTCGAGCATCGACATGTAGAGCTCGAAGCCGAGCGCGGCGACGTGCCCCGACTGCTCGTCGCCGAGGAGGTTGCCCGCGCCCCGCAGCTCGAGGTCGCGCATCGCGATCTTGAAGCCCGCGCCCAGCTCGGTGTAGTCGGACAGCGCGCTGAGCCGCTTCGTCGCCTCCTCCGTGAGGGCCGCCGCGGCCGGATAGAGGAGGTACGCGTACGCACGCTCGCGGCTGCGGCCCACCCGCCCGCGGATCTGGTAGAGCTGTGACAGGCCGAACATGTCGGCGCGCTCGACGATGAGCGTGTTCGCCTGCGGGATGTCGATGCCGGACTCGATGATCGACGTCGCGACGAGTACGTCCGCCTCGCCGCGCAGGAACGTGAGCATCCGGTCCTCGAGGTCGTTCTCGTCGAGCTGGCCGTGCGCGACGGCGAACGTCACCGTCGGGCACAGCGCGCGCAGGCGCTCCGCCGTCTCGTCGATCGTCTCGACCCGGGTGGGGAGGAAGAACGCCTGGCCGCCCCGCGCCTTCTCGCGCATCAGCGCGCCCTTCACGAGCTCCTCGTCGTACTCGCCGACGTAGGTCTTCACCGGGCGCCGGCCCTCCGGCGGCGTCTCGATCACGCTGATGTCCCGCAGGCCCGCGAGCGACATCTGGAGCGTCCGCGGGATCGGCGTCGCGCTCATCGCGATCACGTCGACCTTCATCTTGAGCTGGCGCATCAGCTCCTTCTGCTTGACGCCGAACCGCTGCTCCTCGTCGACCACGAGGAGGCCGAGGTCCTTGCCGCGGACGTCCCGGCCGAGCAGCCGGTGCGTCCCGATGAGGACGTCGACCTTCCCGTCGTTGAACGCGGTCACGGCCTCCTTCTGCTCCTTGGTGGAGCGGAAGCGGCTCACGAAGTCGACCGTGAACGGGTAGTCCTTCATCCGCTCGGCGAACGTGCCGTGGTGCTGCTGAGCGAGGATCGTCGTCGGCGCGAGGACGAGCACCTGCTTGCCGTCGTCGGCGGCCTTGAACGCGGCCCGCAGCGCGACCTCGGTCTTCCCGTAGCCGACGTCGCCGCACACGAGGCGGTCCATCGGGCGCGGCGCCTCCATGTCGCCCTTCACCGACTCGATCGCCTCGAGCTGGTCGGCGGTCTCCTGCCAGGGGAAGCGCTCCTCGAACTCCCGCAGCCACTCCGAGTCGGGCGGATAGCTGTGCCCGGTGCGCCGGCGCCGCTCGGCGTAGAGGTTGAGGAGCTCGCCCGCGAGCTCCTGAGCTGCGCGCCGGGCGCGCGCCTTCATCGTCTCCCAGCTCTTGCCGCCGAGCCGCGACAACGGCGGGTGCGCGCCGCCCGCCCCGACGTAGCGGCTGATCTTCGCGAGCTGGTCGACCGGGAGGAAGACCTTGTCGCTGCCGGCGTACTCGAGCTCGAGGTAATCGCGGGTGATGCCGGCGACCGTCTTCGTCTCGAATCCCGCGAACCGCGCGAGACCGTGGTCCTCGTGGACGACGATGTCCCCGGTGCGCAGGTCGGCGAAGGACCGCAACGCGCCCCGCTTGACGATCCCGCGGCCTCCGCCCTTCGCTGCGTCCTCGCGCTGCTGGCGGCGGCGGCGGAACAACCGGTGGTCGGGGATGACCGCGAGCTCGATGCCCGGTGCGACGAAGCCGTCGCGCAGCCGCGCCTGGACGAAGCTCACGGTGGTGGGGCGCAGCTCGTGGTCGGGCGGGAGCGCCTGACCGGGCTTCGTCACGTCGGCGGCGTCGATCCACTCGCCCTTGAGACGGGCGAAGTTGAACGCGGCGCGCTCCCCGTCGCCGCGGCGGGGCCACGCCACGACCGTGCGGTAGCCGCCGCGGACGAGCGTCTCCAGCTCCGGTTCCGCCTCCTTCATCGAGCGGGCGGCGGTGTCGGCCGCCTGCGCGCGGAACTCGACGTCCTGGTCGCTGCTCACGCTCGACAGCCGGACGTGGGCCCGGGCGGCGAGGGCCGTCTGGATCGCGTCGGGCGCGACGTACAGGTGGTGGGCGTCGACGTCGTGGAACGCCGCGCAGACGTCCTGCCAGTGGTCGGCGAGCGCCGGGGCGACCTCCTCCTGCGCTGCGATGACGACCGCGGCGTCCGCCGGGGCGAGGTCGAGGAACGCGTGGAAGCGGTCCACCGGGAGCAGCTCGGCGACGTCCGGGCGCTCGTCGGCGTCCGAGAGCGCCGCGATGTCAGCGCCCTCGCGGTGCTCGGCGCTCAGCTCGGCCGCCGGCGCGATCTCGATCTCCTGCACGTCGTCGAGCGATCGCTGGGTGAACGTCGAGAAGCCCCGCAGCGACTCGATCTCGATGTCGAACAGGTCGATGCGCACCGCGCGGTCCTCCGTCGCGGGGTAGACGTCGACGATGCCGCCGCGGATCGCGAATTGCCCGCGGTCGTCGACCTGGTCGACACGCTCGTACCCCGCGCGAACGAGGTCGTCGGCGAGCTCGTCCACGTCGACGAGGTCACCGACGCGCAGGGTGAAGGACGCGGGGCGCAGCGCCGGATCGGGGACCTTCTCCGACAGCGCGACGGCGCTGACGACGACGACCGGGGGCTCCGCACCCTCGTCGTGCGTCACGAGTGCGTCGAGGGCGGCGATCCTCAACCCGACGAGGTGCGGGGGCGGCGCGAGATGCGACTCGTAGGCAACGCCGCGCGACGGGCAGAAGCGCACCGGGCGCGGGTGCAGCCACGCGCGCAGATCCGCGGCGAGGTCCTTCGCCTGGCGGTCGTCGCCCGCGACGACGATCGCCGGAAGGCCGGCGGCCGCCGACCCGTCGACCCCGTCGAGGAGCCCCGCGATGAGGAAGGCGCGCAGCGACTGCGAGACGTAGGCGCTGCCGCCGTCGCGCGCGAGCGCGACGGCGTCATCGGAGCGGTTGAGATGGCTGAGGAGAGGACGGAGGCTCATGCGCGTGGGCACGCGAGAAGGCCGCGCGGGGCTCGCGCGGCCGGTCGGGACCGAGGATACGACACCGGACCCGGCGCCCCACCTTCCCACCGAGATACATCGTCAATCGCATCTTTGCGCGCCATCTCATGACCCAGAGGGCGCCGGCGCCCGCAGGCACCGGCAGCGGTGGAGACCGAGGGTCACACCGGACCGCACCCAATCCAGGAGGACACGCATGTCGGACGTCAACAACCACATCTTCGACACCATCGACCGCCAGCACGCCGGCGAGAGCGCCGCCACACGTCGCCAGCTCGTCGCGGGCACCGCAGCCGCGCTGGGCTCGATGGGCCTCCTCGGCTACGCGACCAGCAGCGCCGAGGCGAAGGTCGACACCGATCCGAAGAACTCGATCGAGAACATCGCCGCAGTCGCCGCGACCGCTGAGGTCCTCGCGACGATCGTCAACACGGTCGGGGTCGAGCGTCTCGGGACGAGGCTCGACGCCGTCACGCGACGCAACGTCGCCGCGGCCGCCCAGCAGGAGAAGAACCACTACGAGCTGCTCACCTCCGATGCGGTCGGTGGCAAGGAGGTGACGAAGACGATCTTCGTTCCCAACTCGATCTTCGAGACGCCCGAGAACCTCCTCACCGCCCTCGTCGTCGGCGACCAGGTGTTCATCAACGCCTACCTGCTCGGGACCACGGTCTTCGCCCGCCAGGGGACGCTGACGGGCTCCAAGTTCGCCCGCTACGCCGCCGAGATCATGGCGACGGAGGCCGTCCACCGCGCGCTCGCGCTGCAGTCGCTCGGCCGCCTCGGCAACGACCGCGCCTACGCGAAGTTCACCCAGGCCGAGCAGGTCCCCGGCCTGCCGACGACCGGCCAGGGCGGGTTCTTCGTGATCGGTGACGCCGTCGCCGCACTGGAGTCCGTCGGCTTCGGGTTCGGGAAGCCCGGCAACGTTCCCGGAACCGCGTTCAACTACGACGAGGTCGCCGCGCGGACGCCGAAGGATCCGGACGTCAACACGCTGTCGATCTCCTAGAGATCGGGGTCGCCGGGTCCCCGTGCCCCATGGGCCGGGGACCCGCGCAGGGCCTCAGCGGGTCCGCTCGACCCGCGTCTCCCCCGTTGGCACGCGGAAGCTCGCGATGGTGCGGGTCGGGCTGTCCGGGTCGCGCAGCGACTCGACGGCCCGGAAGTCGACGGAGATCTCGCCCGGTCGGCATTCCATGACCCCGTAGCCGTGGCGGTTGAAGTTCGCGTAGGCGAAGTGCGGGTTGAGCAGCGTCGCCGCGGAGAAGAGCGGCTCCGTGATCGCGCGGGCGTCCTCGCCGCCGATCTCGTCGAGCGACGTGCTCGTCACCGACCCGCCCACGAACTCGGTGGCGCCCGGACGCCCCCCGGTGCGCCCGCTGTCGGTGACGGTGCCCGCGAAGAAGGTGTGGATGTCTCCGGTGATCACCGTGACGTCGCGGATGTCCTTGTCGACGACGTGACCGATCAGCTCGCGGCGCTCGGCCTCGTAGCCGTCCCACGCGTCCGGGTTGACCCCGTTGCCGCTCGGCACGTCGAGGGACATGAGCATGACCTGGTTGGCGAGCACCTTCCAGCGGGCGCGCGAGCGCTCGAGCCCCGCCGTGAGCCACCGCTTCTGTGGCGCGCCGAGGATCGTGGAGCGGTCCGGCGCGCGGTACGTGCGCGTGTCGAGGAGGAACAGGTCGGCGTTCGCGCCGAGCGCGAGCCGCCGGTAGATGCGGTCGCGCTCCGAGCGGATCCGCTCGACGGGCATGTTCTCGAAGTAGCCGAGCGCGGCGTTGACCCGCCGGTCGGCGTACGGGATCCGGCGCACCCGCGTCGTGCCCGGGATGTCGGGCCCGCCGTGGTCGTTCTCGAACTCGTGGTCGTCCCAGACCGCGACGAACGGGTGCGCGGCGTGCATCGCCTGGAGGTCGGCGTCCGAGCGGTACAGCCGATACTTCGCCCGGTAGTCGGCCAGCGTCTCGGTCTGCCCGTTCTCGCCGCTCGAGGTCCGGTCGTCCCGGCCGGGGAGCTCCGAGGTCGAGTTCGTCTCGTAGATGTAGTCGCCGAGCGAGACGACGACGTCGAGGTCGTCCTCGCCGGCGAGGGCGCGATGCGCGCCGTAGTACCCGCTCCCCCACTTCTGACAGCTGAAGAAGCCGATGCGGACGGGCTCCCGGCTGTCGGGCGGGAGGGCGGTGCGAAAGCGGCCGACCGGGCTCGAGGTGGAGGCGGTGGCGAAGCGGTAGTAGTAGCGCTCACCCGGCGCGAGGGCCCGCGAGCTCAGCACGCGTGTGCGGGCGGTGAAGTCGCGCACCGCCGCGGCCCGGACGTCCTGCGCGTGCACCACGCGGCCGAAGCCCTCGTCGGTCGCGATCTCCAGGCGCAGGCGCCCGGAGCGCTCGATATCGCCGACGCGCGTCCACAGCGTCGCGGCGCGCGGGCCCGGTTGCCCTGAGGCGACGCCGCTGGGGAACGTCCCGGCCGGGAGCATCGCCTCCCGCGAGGCGCGGCGCGCCGCCGAGGACCGGTCGGGTCGCAGGCCCCCGAGGACGATCGTCGTCGCCCCCGCCGCCGCGCCCAGGCGCAGGACCTCGCGTCGGGTGAGATCGGGATCGTCGTGGTTCCGGCTCGTCGTCATCGCCCCTCCAGGGTGACCGCGGGCGCCCGGCCCGCGGTGAACGCGGTGTGAACGCGAACGTACAGTGGACGGCGGCGGGCGTGCGCCACCTCGCGGCGATCAGGCGACTGCGAGGATGTTCAGGCGGACGTAGTCGATCGTCACGGGACACCCGGACCCGACCAGGCGGTCGACGACACCGGCGACGAAGGCGTCTGCGACGCCGGCGGGGAGGCGCTCGAGGTGCGCACCGAGCACGATCGTGCGCAGGTACGTCGCCGGGTCGTCGGGCTCGACCGGCTCCTCGTGGAGCCAGCACCGGGCCTCGCGGAAGCCGGCGGCCAGCAGCCGCTCCTCGGTCTCCTGCGGCCCGGCGAAGTTCCAGGGGCCGACCCATCCGTCGAGGTGCTCGGCGAACGGCTCCGCCGCCCCGACGGCCCGCGCGGCGGCGTGGACGGCGTCGACGTTGCCGGTCCCGCCGCACTGCGCGACGAGGCGGCCCCCGGCGCGCAACGCGAGGCGCAGGCGCTCGAACAGACGCGGGTGGTCGCCGATCCAGTGGAAGGTCGCCGTCGAGAGGACGTGGTCGACGGGCCCCGCGGGGCCCAGGTCGAGATCGAGCAGGTTGGCGACGCGCAGGTCGGCCGAGGGCCCCAGGCGCCGGCGCGCCGCCTCGATCATGTCCGCCGAGCCGTCGACCCCGATGACGTGACCCTCCGGGAGCCGGGCGACGAGGGCCTCGGTGACGCGCCCGCTCCCGCACCCGGCGTCGAGGACCCGCTCGTTCCCCCGCAGCTCGAGACGGTCGAGGACCGCCCGCCCCATGCGCTCCATGGGCGCGCTGATGCGGTCGTAGGTCGTCCCGTCCCACTCCCGCGCCGGCTTTCTCATGGAGCGAGTCTGACGTACAACTGTACGTGATGTCAAACAGTCGGGAACGGGTCCGGCATCACTCCGCCCGCTGCTCGGCGGGCGCGAAGATGATCGACTCCGCCGCGTCCGCTGCGGCGTGCACGAGGTCCCCGACGTCCTTCGCGGGCTGCCGCCAGCGGCCGAGGACGTACGCCGAGACGATCTCGGGGTCCGTCGTGTCGGGCCGGCCGATCCCGATCCGGACCCGCTGGAAGTCGGGTGATCCGAACGCGGCCTTCAGCGACTTGAGGCCGTTGTGGCCCGCAAGACCGCCACCGAGCCGCGTGCGGATGTCGGCGAACTTCAGGTCGAGCTCGTCGTGGAGGACGATGACGTGGTCGAGGTCCACCTTCAGAGCCCCGCGGGCGGGGCCCGCGGACCGCCCGGACTCGTTCATGAACGTCTGGGGGCGCAACACGCCGACGCGCGGCCCCGGCGTCCCGTCGGGAGCGGTTCCCGCGCGCCCGTCGGCGTAGAGGCCGGAGAAGGCCGCCTTCGCCCGACCGAGCCCCCAGCGCTCGATGAGGAGCTCGGCCACCTGGAAGCCGACGTTGTGAGGCGTGCGGTCGTATCGCGGCCCGGGGTTGCCGAGCCCGACGACGAGCCACTCCACGGGCACGGGCTTCGCGCCCCGCAGGCGCACGGGCCAAGAGCCGCTCGAGCGCGACTACTCGCCGTCGCCGCTGTCCGAGTCGCCGCTGTCGTCGCCGGAGGCCTCGGCGTCGCCGCCCGCCTCGCCGATGACCTCGGTCTCGCCCTCGATCTCGTCCTCGGTCTCGGCCTGTAGGCGCGGCGGCGTGATCGTCGCGATGACGGTCTCCGCCGGGTCGTCGAGGAACGTGACGCCCGGAAGAGCGGGCACGGACTCGAGCGTGAAGGTGTCGTTGACGTCCATGTGCGAGACGTCGACCTTGATGACGTCGGGGATCTCGTTCGGACGGGCCTCGACGTTCAGCTCGGAGGCGAGCTGCTGCAGGATGCCGCCCTCGCGGATGCCGATGGAGTCCTCCCCACCGACGAGCTCGACCGCGACCGGCGCGTGGATCGGCTTGCTGAGGTCGACGCGCAGGAGGTCGACGTGGACGACCTCGCCGCGGACCGGGTGGCGCTGGGCGTCCTTGAGGATCGCCGGCTGCACGTCGCCGCCGTCCACGACGACCTCGAAGACGGCGCCGGAGGCGGCCATCGCGTGACGGAGGTCGCGCTCGCCGATCTGGAAGGACACCGGATCGGCGCCCCCGCCGTAGACGACCCCGGGCACGAGGCCCTCGCGCCGCAGGCGGCGCGTCGCGCGGGAATGCCCGGGCGTGCGGGAGGTGACGTCGAGCTTGGTTGCAGTGGTCTTGGCCATGGTGATCGGTCTCGCGTGTCGGGCGCCGGAACGGCGCAGAGCGACGAGGGAGGGTAGCGGACACCCGCCCTCCGGGGCCTCCTCGCCGCCGGGCGGCGGCGAGGAGGACTAGCGACCTGATCGCACCTGGGTCGTCGCCTTGTAGATCCGCTGGACGTCGGTGAACGCCGGCTTGCGGACCTGGGAGAACGAGATCAGGCCCTTCTCGTGGATCGGCGAGTTGGGGCGCGGGTTGCCGCCATCCCAGTTGGGCCGCACGCGGAACTCCTCGAGGGCCCAGTAGACGGCTCCCGAGAGCCACGGCTTCGTCGCGTAGACGCCGAGGTGGTAGTTGACGAAGTCGGACTGGAACTCGTAGGTCCCCTTCTCCTCCACGGGCCCGCTGCGGTTCGCCTCCGCGCCGAACTCGCTCACGACGACGGCCTTCTCCGAGTAGCACGCGCGCACGCTGTCGAGGTAGTCCGACAGGAGCGTGCGGTCGGCGATCTGCCCGTTGGGACCGGGGTACCAGCCGAAGTACTCGTTGATCCCGATGATGTCGAGGGGCCCGTAGGCGGACTGGCAGCCGGCGGCGGGGTACCCGGCGACCGCGTAGCTCACGGGCCGGGTCGGGTCGAGCGCCTTCGCCGAGCGGGCAGCCCGGGCGATGTAGGCCGACTGGACCGGCCCGGGACGGGCGCTGAGCTCGTTGCCGATCGACCAGGTGATGATCGACGGGTGGTTCTGGTTGGTCCGAATGTTCGTCTCGAGCTCCTTGGCCGCGAGCTCGCGGACGCGGCGCTGCGCGAGGAACTTCGTCTTCACCGCGTAGACGGGGATCTCCGACCACACGAGCAGGCCCTCGCGGTCGGCGAGCTCGTGGAGGTACGGATGGAAGGGGTAGTGCGAGCGGATCAGCGTCGCACCGAGGTCCTTCGTGTTGCGCACGATCCGGTCGCGGATCGCGTTGTCGATCGCGAAGCCCAGCTGCTTGTCGTCCTCGTGGAGGCCGACCCCGCGGAAGTTGAGGATCTTGCCGTTGAGGAGCAGCCGCCCGTTGCTCACCTTGATCGACCGCACCCCCGTCTTCAGCGACCAGTTCTGGACCGTGCGGTCACCGATGCGCGCTGTCACGGTCGCGTCGTACAGGCGCGGGTTCTGGGGGCTCCACAGCCGCGGCTTGCGGACGCGGATCGAGCGGGTGAACGTCGCGAACCGCTTGGCCCCGACCACCTTCGTCCCGAGGTTGACCCGGCGGGCGCCGAAGCGGCTCGTCACCCTGACGCGTTCGGCCTTCGACCCGTAGTTGCGCACCGTGACCCGGTACTGCACGGTGGCCGCACAGGAGGAGCACGGGAGGACCGGACGGACCTGCACCGAGGAGAAGTCGATCCGGTCGATGCGGCGCAGGTAGACCTCGCGCTGGATCCCGCCGTAGTTCCACCAGCCGCCCGTGGGGTTGCCCGTCACCGAGAGCCCGGACGGGGGGAAGTCGCCGCCCTGACGGCGGTTGTCGACGCGGATGACGAGCCGGTTCGTGCCCGTGCGCTTGAGCAGGGAGGCCGGCAGCCGCAGCTCGAACGGGAGGTACGCGCCGCGGTTCGTGCCGATCGGCTTGCCGTTGAGCCACGCGCGCGTGCGGTAGTTCACGCTCTCGAAGCGGATGTTGTAGGAGAAGCGCCGCGAGGCCGACGGCAGCTTGAAGTCCTTGCGGTACCAGCCGACGGTGCCCGTCATCGACGCGATCGACTCGTCGGTCGCGTTCCACACGTTGGGGGCCGTCGTCGCGGCCCACCCGGCTGTCGACGTCTGGCGCTGGAACCGCTCCTTCAGCCCGACCTCGGTCGGATCGAGGCGGAAGAGCCAGCGGCCGTCGAGCAGGAAGCGGCCCGAGGGCCCGTGCGCGTACAGCGCGCGCTGCTTGGGCTTCTCGACCTCCGCGCTGGGGGCGGGCGGGGGCGCGGGGGCCGGAGCCGGG
>JBFIDS010000043.1:0-13592 GCA_041603715.1 Paraconexibacter sp.
CGCCGCCGGCGGCGGCCCGGACGGCGGCGGGAACGCGTGCCCACTCCTCCCGCAGCAGGTCGCCCCAGGTGCGCTGCATGGCGACGTCGTTGCCGCGGCGGCGGGCGGAGACGAACTCCCGCAGGAGGAACCGCGAGCGGCTGTCGACCGTGTGCGTCTCGTCGGTCATGGGTCGGGACGACCCTCGCACACCGGCCCGACCGAACGCGAGCGGCGTCGGGCCGGTGTCAGCTCCGCGGGGCTTGACTCCTCAGTCCAGCGCGGCTGCCCCCGTCGAACGGCGCCACACCATCGGGCCGGGGGGGCTCGTGACGAAACCCACACAGGAGGTGGAGAACGTCACGGACCCCACCCGCGGGGCCCTCGAGTCAGAGCGGGACGACCGACTCCGCCACCGTCCTCGCGATCTCCGCGGCCGCCGCTCCGCCACCTGCGAGCACGGCGAATCCCCGACCGGTCGCGGGGTCGTTGATGATGTAGTCGATGCAGCGCGCGCGCTGGCACTCCGGGATGCGCCCGCCCTGGAACTCGTAACGCACGGCAGTGCCGAACGCCGTCTGGCCTACGACCGTGCGGCTCGAGTAGCTGCCCCCGAATTTCGCGGTCTCGAACGGCGTGAAGTCGATGATCACGAACAGGCCGTCGGGACCGCGGATGTTCGTCCGGAAGAGCTCGCCGGGCGTGGGCTCGCTCGGGGACGGCGTCCCCCATCCCGGACCCGTCGGCACACGGGCCTGGAACGCCGGGCCCGTGTACTGCGTGTAGCCGAAGGACGCGGAGGACGACCCGCCGCTGCCCACCGGGGCCGATGGCTGGCCGGTCTGCGAGCTGTCGCGCTCCCGGGCGCGCTTGCGCGCGGCCGCCTGCTCGCGGCTGCGCTGATCGGCGTCCCGGACCTTGCGAAGGCTCGCGGCGAGGACATCGGCGGGGATCGCACGGACGTCGAGATCGCTTCCGAGATCCTCGATCGCGAGCTTCGCGCGAGCGAACGCCGCCTCGATCCGCGGCGAGGAGAGCGTCGGCTGCGCGAGGACGTCCGCGAGCTCCTGCAGATCGCGGACGCTCGACACGCGGTCGCGCAACACACGCCGCGCCGCGGCATCGTCCTCGTCGGACTCGAGGTCACGGATCTCGCGTCGAGCGTCACTGAGTGACTCCGACGCCCGCGACGCTGCCGCCTGAACCTCGACGAGTGTCGACTTCACTTCGGGGTCGGCCTGCTGCACGCTCGTCGCCAGGCGGTCGAGGTCGGGTTCGACGACCCGTATCGCGTCCGCCGCCCCGGTCTCGGCGTCGCGCACAGCGTCGCCGTCCCCGCCGTCGCCGCCGCAGCCCGATCCGACAAGCACGACGACGCAGGCAAATGCGACCGTTCTGGACCAGGCTGGCATCGCGTCAACGTAGCGCCAAGGCGCCCAGGCGCACAAGCGGGCGGCGATGGGAGCGGACGGCTACCGGCGGCGCGGACGGGCTAGGCTCGAGCGCCGTGCCCCTGCCCGTCCGCAACGACCCGCTCGGCGCGCTGCACGGCGTCCCCGACCGCGGGACGGCGTTCGGCAACCGAGGCATCCTCCACGACGCCGAACGCACGATCGTCAAGGGCTGGAACCACAAGAACTGGATCGTCTGTGTCACCTCGTTCAGGGACCGCCGCCGCGAGGTCTTCCCGGCGCGTGCCTACACCGGGCTGTTCTTCCGCGACGAGGCGACGGCGCTCGCGGTCGGGCACCGACCGTGCTTCGAGTGCCGACGGTCGGACGCCGACGCGTACTTCGACGCGTGGGCTCGCGCGACGGACGTACCCCGGCCCGGCGCGAAGGCGATGGACGCCACGCTGCACGGCGAGCGGCTCGTCGACGGCGCGCGGCCCCGGAGCGGGCTGCCGACGCAGCGCCTACTGCACCCTGTGGACGGCGACCTGCCCGACGGGGCGATCGTCCTCGACGCTGCGGCCGTCCCGCTGGTGCGCGCGGACGGCGCCTGGCGGCCGTGGGCGTTCGGTGAGCTCGGCGCCCCCGTCGCCCCGACCGGGCCGCTGCGCCTCCTCACGCCGCCGGCGAGCGTCGCGGCGCTGCGCGGCGGCTACCGGTCGGGGACGCTGCCGCTCATCGCGTGAGCGGCGGGCGGCCTCGTCGCGTGATGCGGCGAGCGCCGCATCCGCGGACCGTCACGCGGTGATGCCGCGATGGAGCGGCGCGACACGGGTGAGCACATAGGCGACAACCGGGACGAGCTCGTCGTCGACCGAGCACTCGGCCGCGAGGAACCGTCGGCGACGGCTGTCGTCTGCCCACAGCTCCTCGCGCGT
This sequence comes from Paraconexibacter sp., assembly GCA_041603715.1. Lineage (GTDB taxonomy): Bacteria > Actinomycetota > Thermoleophilia > Solirubrobacterales > Solirubrobacteraceae > Paraconexibacter. Next base: position 2,309 of record JBFIDS010000043.1, read on the forward strand.
GCCGACGGCGCGGGCGCCGGCCTCGCGCAGCGCGGCGAGCACGTCGACGCCGGCGCCCTCGGCGAGCTGCTCCGGTGTGGCGGCGAAGAGGTTCGACCAGTCGTTCGCCTTGAGGCGCGCCTGGCGCAGCTCCAGCCGGCCGTCGGTCACTCCGAGCCGTAGGCCCGACGCGAGCCGATCGAAGCGCTTCGGCGCTTCGAGGCGATCGGTCAGCGCGACGTCACGCGCACCTGAGTCCCACTTCGCGACCCGAACGAGCACCTTGAGGCCTTCCGGCCCCGTGACCCGCCACACCGACGCCACACCGGACGTCTCCACGCCCTCGACATCCTGGCCCGCCACGGGTCGCTCCGTCTCGACCCACTCGTCCCAGCGACCCGGGAACGGACGCAGCGGGACGGTCTCGGCGAGCACGGTGAGCGGCACGCGGTTCAACGCGCTCCACTCGTCGAGGTGCCGGAGTGCCAGGCGCCGGGACTCCGGATCCCCGACGGCGAAGCGGACCTCGGACGGTTCCTCCGGGGCGAGGACGATCCCCCCTGCGGCCGCTCGCTCGCCCACGACGACGTCCCGCAGGATCGCGCCATCGATGAACCCGGACGGCTGGACCCAGCCACGCCTGCGGTCGAAGCGGAAGACGAACCGGGACTCCGGGCCCTCCGCCACCGTTCGCGGGATGGCCATGGTGGTGCGGGGCTCGCGTGCCTCGGGGCCTCCAAGTCCCAGTGTCTCGGGGCGTTCGGCATCCGACACGGCGCGCGTCCTCTCGTCGGCGACCTGACGGTCGCGGGTGTCCTGGACCCGAGTCGCACGAGCCGCCGCGGATCTGACCGCCGCCGAGCGACCGGTCCGTGACGAACCCCACACCAGAGGTGGAGAACGTCACGGACCCCCCGCCGCGGGGCCCTCGTCACGCCCCGGCGTCCGCCATCGCCGCGGCGCGTCAGCCGGCCATCGCGTCCACCAGCCGCCGCAGCTCGGCCAGCGCCCCCTCGGCGCCCGTGCCGAGCTCGCCGGCCCGCGACTCGAACGCCGAGGCGAGCGCCGCGTAGTACCAGCACGTCTCCTCGCGCGAGGCGGTGAAGCGCTCCCACAGCTCGTCGCCGACGCGGGCGTGGTCGGCGACGATCGAGCGGGCGTTGTGGAGCTTGTCGGCGAGGGAGACGCGCAGGGCGGCCGGGCTCTTCGTCGTCATCGCGGCGACGTAGGCCTCCTTGCGCCCGCGCCACGGCGGCTTGGGCTCCACGTCGCTGTCGCTGTTGGCGTCCACGATCTGCGCGACCGCGTCCCCGTACTCCGCGCGGATCCGCACGAGCAGGGCCACGCCGCCACCGTCCTCGACGGCGTCGTGCAGCAGCGCGCCGATGGCCTCGTCCTCGTCACCGCCCATCTCCAGCACGATCGACGTCACCGCGAGGAGGTGCGCCGTGTACGGGATGTCCGTCCCCTTGCGCAGCTGCCGGCGATGGTGGTCGCTCGCGAGCGCGAGCGCGCGGTCGAAGCGCTCGGTGAGCAGCGGGGTGTCGGTGAACTTCTCGGGCACTGTCGTCTCCTGTCGATGTGGTGCCGCCTCCGTGCGGTGGCCGCGCTCCACCGGCACGTCGTCGCGCCGGTCGAAGGTCTGACATCCCGCTTCCCGGGTAACACCGTGCAGGATCGCATCTGATGACCCGACCGACCCCAGCCCCACCGCCGACATCGTGAGCGACTACCCGCGCTTCTCGGTCGCGACGGATGTCGCGCTCTTCACCCTTCGCGACGAGCGACTCGCCGTACTCCTCGTGGAACGCGGCAGCCCACCGTTCGAGGGCTCGTGGGCACTTCCCGGCGGCTTCGTCGAGGAACACGAGGAGGCCGCAGAGGCGGCCGCACGCGAGCTCGCTGAGGAGACGGGCCTCGACGCCTTCGACGGCCACCTCGAGCAGCTGCGTGCGTACACCGACCCAGGGCGCGACCCGAGGATGCGGGTGGTGAGCGTCGCCCACGTCGCGATCGCCGCCGGACCGCCGGAGCCGCAGGCGGGCAGCGATGCGGCGGGGGCGCGCCTGTGGCCCGTCGACGAGGTCGTGGGCAGCCACGGCCCTCCCCTCGCGTTCGACCACGGCAGGATCCTCACCGACGCCCTGGAGCACATCCGCGGGAAGCTCGAGCACACGTTCCTCGCGACCGCGTTCTGTCGACCGCCCTTCACGATCGGCGAGCTCCGTCGCGTCTACGAGGTCGTGTGGGGTGAGCGCCTGGACGCCGGCAACTTCCAGCGCAAGGTGACCTCGACGCCCGGCCTCGTCGTCCCCACGAAGGGCCGTGCGCCGATCGGATCCTCCGGCGGACGGCCCGCGCAGCTGTTCCGCCCGGGGCCGATCACCCGTCTGCACCCGCCGATCCTGCGCCGTGGCGCAGTGGAGGCCGCGTAGCGCGTCAGATCCCGCCCGGCGTCGGCGACCTCCTCGCACACCACCGAGGGGAGCCCCGCCATGAAGGTCACCACGCACGTGGACGTCGACGTCGTCGCCGTCGAGCAGGACGACGAGGCCACCGTGATGCTCGAGATCGTCGCGCCGACCGCCGAGACGAGCGGACCCCGACCGCCCGCGAACGTCGAGGTCGTCCTCGACCGCAGCGGCTCGATGCGCGGCGAGCGACTCGGCGCCGCCCTGCTCGCGCTCGACACCCTCGTCGGCCGCCTGTCCCCCGAGGACCGCCTCGGCATCGTCACGTTCGACTCCATCATCGAGGTGCCGCTCGCCGCCCAGGCGATCGGCGACGGCAACGCCGCCCGCGCCGCGATCCGCACGATCCACCCTCGCGGGATGACGAACCTCTCGGGCGGTCTGCTCCGCGGCCTGCAGGAGGCGCAGCGCGTCAAGGGCGCGGACGGGGCGACCGTGCTCCTCGTCAGCGACGGGCACGCCAACGACGGCATCCGGGACGCGGGACAGCTCGCGAGCGTCACCGGCACGTTCGCCGCCCAGGGCATCACGACCACGACGATCGGCATCGGCGAGGGCTACGACGAGGCCCTGCTCGCCGAGGTCGCGCGCGGCGGCCGCGGGTCCCACGCGTTCGCCCTCGACGGCGACAGCGCCGGGAACGCGCTCGCCGGCGAGGTGGACGGACTGCTCGAGCGCACCGTCCAGGCCGCGTCGCTCACGATCCGGCCCGAGACGACGGTCGACAGCCTGACGCTGTGGAACGACGTGCCGACCTCCACCCCCGGCGACGGCGTCATCGCCGAGCTCGGGGACCTGTGGTCAGGCGAGACGCGCAAGCTCGTCATGACGTTCGCGGTGCCGGCGAAGGCGTCACTCGGGCTCGCGAAGGTCGCGACGCTCGAGCTGCGCTCGGTCGCGCTGCTGGCGCTCGAGCAGCAGACCGTCACGCTCGAGGTCCACGTCAACGTCGTGCCGGGCGACCAGGCCGCCGGCCGCGTGCCCGACCCGGTGGTGCAGACCGAGCTGCTCGCGCAGAAGCTGCAGCGCCGCAAGCTCGACCTCGCCGAGCGGATCGCCCGCGGGGACGTCGAGGGCGCTCGCGGTACGCTCGACGCCGCCGACGCCTTCCTCGCCTCCGCGCCGATGATCGCGTCCGAACGGGAGCGGGAGCTCCTCGAGTTCGGCGAGCTCCGTGCCGATCTCGACACGGACGCGCTGATCGCCGCCAAGCGGGCGCGGGCCCAGCACCACCGCAACAGCCGCAAGCGGGGACGGGAGGAGTGAGCGGTCGCCCGAGGCGACGCGCGCGGGCGACGCGACCCTCCTCGCCCGCGCTCGCCACGGACGCCGCGGAAGAAGTTGCACGTCACCCCACCGACAGGAGTAGCGTCATCGGTCATGCGCCGCCTTCAGGTGATCCTGATGCTGTTGGGCGCGATCAGCGCACTGATGGTCATCTCCCTCGCGCCGCCTGCCCTGGCGGTGGACGATGTCGTGACCGTCGACTTCGAAAGCGCCCCGCCGGCGATCGGGCAGCCGGTCTCGGACGAGTACCTCGCGTCCTCGTTCGTGTCGTTCGTGTATCCGAACGTGGCTCGCCCGTACCGGCTCTCCTCCGCGCTCGCGACGTCGGGGACCGTGGTCGCGAACATCGGGGCGAACCTCTGCGCGCTCGAGTTCCCGCCCGGCAACGGGTGCGAGAGCTACGTCGGCGGGACGACCGGTGTCCTCTCCCGTACGGCGTCGAGCGTGTCCGTCCGCGCCGGGCTGTTCGAGCCGCCGAACGACCCTGTGACGCTCCACATCGAGGCCTACGACGCGAACAACGTCCTCGTGACGACCGGCGCCAAGGTGCCGCTGACGACCGGCGCGTTCACGGCGCAGGCGTCCGTGAGCCGCCCCGCCGCGGACATCGCCCGCTTCCGCGTCGTCATCGACAGCGTCGGGAACGGCAAGGTCGGTGCGCAGGTCGGCTTCGACGACCTCACGCTCTCCTACCCGCAGGGCTCGCTGCCCGACGTCGGTCTGAGCACCGGGCCGAACACCGTCGCCGTCCAGCAGGGCGCGAGCGTCGACGTCCCCCTCACGATCAGCCGCATCAACGGCTCGAACGGCCCCCTCGATCTCGGGGCGACCGGTCTTCCGCTCGGCGTCACGGCGCAGTTCCTCCCCGATCCGGTCCCGGGGACGGGGTCGACCGCGACGATGCGCCTCACCGCTGCACCCGACGCACCGCAGTCCCAGCTCGGCATCCCCCAGACCGTGACGATCACCGGTGACCCGCTCGGGGCGGCAGCCGTCGCCCCGGCCCCGCGCAGCACGACCGTCCCCGTGCGCGTGGCGAGCCCGTACACGCTCGTCGCCGCTGGGACCACGGCGCCGCGCATCCCGACGTGCTCGTCCGTCGATGTCCCGTTGCGCCTCGAGCGCGACCGCGCGTTCGGCGGCACCGTCACCCTCGAGACGAGCGGCCTGCCCGCCGGGGTGACGGCGTCCTTTCCAGGCGGCTCGACGATCGCCCCCGGCGGCGGCTTCTTCGTCGACGTGATCCTTCGTCTCACCGGGCCGGCCACGACGATCCCGGCGACGCGGATGTTCGTCCACGCGAGCTCGCCCGGTGTGGAGACGCGCTTCCTCGGGCTCGACCTCGCGACCGCGCCGGGCAGCGCCACCGTCGCCGCGCCGACCTCGCTGCGCCTCACCGCGCCGCAGGTCCTGCGGCCGGGGACCGAGGTGCGCGTCACCGGTAACGGCTTCTGCCCGGGCACGATGGTCAGGGTGGGGACGAGCGCGGGCGCCGCGCCGGCGACGGTCGAGGACGAGGGTCGCGCGCTGCGCTTCGTCACCCCGCGCCTGGCGACGAGCGGGACCGTGACGATCGTGCCGCCCCTGGGCTCCCCGTACCCTGCCGCGAACCCCGTGGACGTCGCGACGTACCGCTCCACGAACGGCCTGTCGTTCGGCAACTACGACTTCACCGGCCTGTCGCTGTCGGAGGCGGCCGACACGTTCGGCTACGACGAGCTGTTCATGAAGGTCAACCCGTGCTGGCCGTGGTCCTCCTGCCCGGTCATCACGCCGATCCCCGACCCGACCGCGTTCGTCGCCTACGGGATCATCGACCAGGCGATGCAGGACACCGGCGGGCACTGCTTCGGCATCAGCCGCGCGGTGCAGCAGTGGACGACGAACCACGCGACGCTCAACCGCTGGACGTCCGGGAACGTCTTCAGCATCCCGGGCCGCACCGGAGCGCTCGACAGCTTCCTCGACGGCCAGCACGCGACGCAGGCCTCGGCCGAGTTCATCCGCGCGTTCTTCACGCGGTCGCAGACGATCGCGGGCAACCTCGCGGTGATCCGCGACACGCTCGCGTCGGGTGAAGTCCCGCTCGTGTCCGTGCGGTTCGGCGACAAGGGCCACGCGATGATCGCCTACGACGTCATCGACCGGCCGGATGGCGGCGTCGACGTCCTCCTCTACGACAACAACGTCCCGTTCGCCGCCGGCGAGCTCACCGACGCGAACACGCACATCGCGCGCGAGACGGTACGCAGCGTGCTGAAGATCTCGCCCGACCGCACGCGCTGGGACTTCGACAACGGTGAGCCGTGGACGGGCGGCGGCGACAAGCTCTTCGCCGTGCGCCGCAACGTCATCCCCGACAACCCCTCGCTGCCGGGCGGCTATCAGCTGCTCGAGGGCCTCGCCTACCTCGTCTTCGGATCCGGGGACGGCGCCGTGCGCACCGACGCGTCCTCGACGGGCGCCGACTATCTGCCGCTCCTCGACTCGTCCGCCCCCGAGGGCGCCGGTGGCGTCGTCGGGGGACGCGACGGCCGACCGCTGTCGCACACGGTGCGCGGCGTGAAGAAGGGCCGCTACCGGCAGGCGGTCGTGACCGAGGACGGGATCGCGGCGGTCGACGTGGCGACCGCCCCGGGCGTGCGGGACGTGACCGGCGCGACCTCCGCGGGCGGGCTGACGTTCACCGCGCTGGGACGCTCGGCACGCCGGCGGCTGAAGATCGACCTCGCGCGCAAGCCGGGGGCGACGAGCTCGCGGCGCGCGACGATCACCACGACGACGGGCGGCGGCGCGAAGGCGACCGCGCGGATGACCCGGGGCGGGACGATCACCTACGCCCACGACGGGCCGGCGACGACGTACTCGCTCACGCTCCAGAGCGTGCAGACGAACGGCGGGCCCGCGTCGTTCACCTCCGGTCCCCTGCGGGTCGAACGGGGCGAGTCGGTGACCGTGCGCCCGGCCTCGTGGCGGTCGCTGGGGAGCGTGCGGGTGACGACGAGGACAGGTGGCGGCCGCGCCCGCACGCGGACCGTCCGCAACCGCTCGAAGCCTCCAGCGAGCCTCGCCGTGCGGTCGCTGCGGCTGAGCGGGCGGCGGGTCGTCACCACCGTGCGCGCGACGCGGTTGCCGCGTGTGGCGGCGCTCGGCGTCGTGCTGCGGATGACCCGCGGAGGGAGAACGGTCGCCCGCCGGGCATTCAAGGTGCAGGCGCTCCGCGCCGGAACTCGCACGCTGCGCTGGACGCTCCCGCGGAGCGTCGCGCGCGGCAGCTACCGCCTCGTCGCCAACGCCACCGTCGCGGTGAGCGGGGCGCGGACGGGCACGGTGCGCCGGGCGCGCTCGACGCGCGTGCGAGTCCGCTGAGCCCTCGGAAGCTCGAAGACCCACGCGCAACCGTCAGACCACCAGCCCGTGGCGGATCGTGTTCTCCGTGATGCACCGCGCGTCCACGAACGCGAGGAGATAGTCGGGTCCACCGGCCTTCGGCCCCGTCCCCGAGAGCCGCGTCCCGCCGAACGGCTGGTGGCCGACGCGGGCACCCGTCGTGTCGCGGTTCACGTAGAGGTTGCCGACCGGCAGGCGCGCGGCAACCGCGTCGATCGTCCGCGGACTGCGCGCGAAGAGGCCGGCAGTGAGCGCATACGGCAGGCCGTCGACGATCTCGCAGGCGACGTCCATGTCGGTCACCGCCTCGAGCGCGAGCACCGGACCGAACAGCTCTCGCTCGACGACGTCGTGTCCCGGCGGCAGCCCGCCCAGCAGCGTCGGCGTGACGGACCAGCCGTCGGGCGGCACGCCGGGCGCCTCGTGCGTCGCCCGCGCGCTCGCGCGCCCCGCGGCGAGCGCGGCGAGCAGGCGGCCCTGCGCCTCGGGGTCGACGACCGGGGGGACGTCGGTGGCGAAGTCCTCGGCGGGCCCGACGCGCAAAGCCGCGATCGCTCCCGCGAGCCGCTCCTCGAGCGCGTCGGCGACCCGCTCGTGCACAATTACCCGCGACGCCGCCGAGCACTTCTGCCCCGCGAAGCCGAACGCGGAGCGCACGATCGCGGGGACCGCGTCGTCGAGGTCGGCGTCCGAGTCGACGAGCACGCAGTTCTTCCCGCCCATCTCGGCGAGGACCCGCACGACGCCGCGGCGCTCCGGGTCGGAGGCGGCGGCCCGCTCGATGATGCTCGTGCCGGCAGCGACCGAGCCGGTGAACGCGATCGTCCGCCCACGCGGGTCGGCGACGAGCGCCTTCCCGGGGTCGTCACCGCCGGGCAGCAGCGCGAGCGCGTCGACGGGCACCCCCGCCGCGTGCAGCGCGCGCACGATCGCGTCCGCGCACGCCGGCGACTGCTCGGCGGGCTTGACGACGACCGGGTTGCCCGTCGCGAGGGCCGCGCTCGTCATGCCGCAGGCGATCGCGAACGGGAAGTTCCACGGCGCGATGACGATCGTCACGCCGCGCGGCACGTAGCGCAGATCGTTGCGCTCACCCGGGAGCTGGGCGAGCGCGGCGCCGCGGTCGAGGTCGAGCGCGCCCGCGGCGTAGTAACGCAGGAAGTCGATCGCCTCGCACACGTCGGCGTCCGCCTCGGCCCACGGCTTCGCGACCTCCCGCACGGCGAGCGCGGCGAGATCGAGCCGCTCGGCGTGGAGGATGTCCGCCGCGCGTCGCAGAACCGTCGCGCGCTCGGAGGCGCTCCGCGCGCCCCACTCGCGCTGCCCCCTCCCTGCCGCGCAGCCGATCGCGGCCGCCGCGTGCCGCGCGCTCGCCGCCTGGGCGACCGTGACGACCCGGTCGATCTCGCCCGCGTCGACGCGCTCGAACTCCTCGCCGCGGAGCTCCTCGCCGTCGATGCGGATCGGCACGCGCACGGGCAGGCGGGCATCGAGGCGTGCGAGGGCGGCGAGCGCGGCGTCGCGCACCTCGGGGCGGCGCAGCTCGAGCAGCGGCTCGTTGCGGAAGCCGTCGAGCGAGGCGGCGGTGGCGCGCGTCGCGGCGGGGCCGAGGGTCGTGGGGCGCGACGAACCCGTCGGGGACATCACGGCAGCACCTGCTGGGGGTGGGGTCCCGCCGGCGGCGTCACGGCGCCTCCAGCAGCGTCGCGGGGTCCGCGCCCGCGGACTGCGCGGCGAGGAACGAGTCGTTGCTCGTGTTCTCGAGGAGGCGACGCACGAGGTAGGCCATGCCCGCGACGAGGTCGCCGATGGGTGCGTAGACACGCACACGACGCCCGTCACGGGCGAGCGCGGCGCCCGTCGCGTCGCCCAGGCCGCGGAGCACCTGGAACTCGACGTCGCGCGCGGCGAGGCCGAGCTCGTCGGCGACCGCGATCGCGCGGGCGATCGAGCGCAGGTTGTGGGAGGCGACAGCGGTCCGCACGAGCGGGAAGCTCCCGAGCAGCCGCCGCGTGAGCGCCTCGTAGCAGCGGTCGCACTCGTGGCGATCGGTGAAGACGGGAGCCGCCCAGCCGTGATGCGCCGCCTCGACGATCTCGTGATCCCAGTAGGCGCCCTTGACGAGCCGGACGGTGAGCGGGACCCCGCGCGGGTGGGCGGCGACGAACGCGAGCAGCTCCTCGAGGTGACGGGGCGCGTCCACGAGGTAGGCCTGCAGCACGATCCCCGCGCTCGGACCGTCGGCGAACTCGGGCTCGGCGAGCATCTCGCAGAACAGCCGCACGACGGACTCGCGGGTGTCGAAGGACTCCATGTCCACGTGGAGGTGCGCGTCGAGATCACGGGCCAGGCGCAGGAGCTCGCGCAGCCGGTCGCGGGCACCGTCGGCGCCACGGTCGGGAGCGAGGGCGCGCAGGTGCGGGGTGAGCGCTGAGACCTTGACCGAGAGGTTCGCCCGCGCGACCGGCCCTGCGGCGTCGGCCTCCAGGAGCGGGTTCGCGGTCCACCCGGGCGGGCCGGCTGCCGTCGCGATCGCGCGGAGCGCCTGCGCGCAGCGCTCGGCGTAGCGCTCGGCCTGCGCCTCGGTGACCGTCGCCTCCCCGAGCAGGTCGACGGTCGAGGCGGTGCCGGCCTCCCACATCGCCGTGACGGCGGGGACGGCGATGTCGACGTCCTCCCCGAGGATGAAGCGGTGCGCCATCGCGTCGACGGCGGCGGACGCGATGGCGGCGGCGCCCCGTGTCGTGCCGCGATGGCCGAGGGCTCTCGCTCCTCGCGCTGCGAGCGTCGATCCGCCCGCGTGGGCCTCTTCGAGCAGCTCAGCGAGATGGGCGACGAGATCCTCGCGGGTCGCGCAGGCGGGGCGGACATCGACGAAGCGGAAGAGCGCGGCGCGGAGGGCGGGGTCGTCCATGAGGACGCGCATGCCGAGCCGCTCGGCGCGCGCCCGCGGGGTGCGGATGGCGCGCTGGACGTCCGCGGCGAGGCGCCGGCCGACGGCCTGCACCTGCGGTTCCACGTCGGCGGGCGCGACGCTCATGGACCACAGCTTGCCGGGCCACGCGGTCGATGAGAAGGGGACGTGTCGAGGCGTCACCGGCCCGACCGACCGTAATTACCCGATACTTGACTACAATTGGGAGGAAGCTTCTGTCCCGACCGAGGAGTTGCCGTGCTGGACGACCAGATCGCGTGGTACATCGCCGGACCCGTCGTGGGCCTGTGCGTCGTCATGTGCCGCCTCCTCTTCAACGCCCGCCTCGGGGTCACCGGCGGCTACTCGGAGATCGTCGACAAGACCTCGCGCGGGTCGTTCTCGTTCGACTGGCGCGGCTGGTTCGCGCTCGGCGTCCTCGCGTCGGGGCTGCTGTACCTCGTGCTGCGGGGCAGTGCGAACTTCGACGGATACGGCTGGATGACGAGGACCTTCGAGGGCTCAGGCCAGCTCCTCATGGTCCCGATCCTGCTCGTGAGCGGGATCCTGATCGGCTACGGGGCGAAGGTCGCGGGTGGTTGCACGTCGGGCAACGGGCTCAGCGGCACGTCGTCGTTCTCCCCCGCCGGGTTCGTGGCGACGGGGACGTTCTTCGTCACCGCGATCGTCGTCACCGTCGCGATCGACGCGGTGATCTGATCATGGCGACGCACATCACTGCTCCCGCGCCCGTCGTCGCCTCCGCCTCCGCCTCCGCCTCCGCCGAGGGTGAGCCCCGGGTCGCGGGGCTCACCGCGCAGCGCGCGACCGGCGCCGCGCTCGGCGTCGTCTTCGGGTTCATGCTCTGCTGGACCGGGATGGTCGACCCGGACGTCATCCGTGGTGCGCTCCTCTTCGAGGAGGCCTACCTCTTCTTCTTCATGGGCTCGGCGGTCGCGACCGCGGCGATCGGCTCGCGGCTGGTCCGCCGGGGCGAGCGGCGCGCGGTGATGACCGGCCAGCGGATCGCGTGGAAGCCCGAGGCCGTGCAGCGTCGCCACATCGTCGGCAGCCTGCTCTTCGGGATCGGCTGGGGTGTCTCACACGCGTGCCCGGGGCCGGCCGCTGCGCAGGTCGGCCAGGGCATCGGGTGGGCGGTCATCACGTTCGTGGGCATCCTCATCGGCGTCCGGCTGTTCCTCGCCGGCACGGAGACCGACACGGAGCCCGCCTTCGACGACTC